>WRFF01000168.1 GCA_009778945.1 Clostridiales bacterium
CGCCGCGCAGCCCATGGTTGACATGCGCGCAGACCAGCGCGCCGGCGGGCCGCACGTCCGGAATGAGCAAATTATGCAAAAGGCAGACCGAATCCGGCCCGCCCGACAATCCCAGCACGACCGCCCCGCCCTCGGGGACAAGGCGGCGCGCCAAAATCGTATCGCTTATTTTCTGTGTCAGGGAAGCGCTGATTAAATTTTCAGCACTCCTTTGATCAATTGCTTCCGCCATTTGAGGCGCCCGCGCTGCCGCCAGTTGCCGGCGGAGCCGCTGCCGCACTGCTGCCTGTCGCCGGCGGAGTTGCTGCCGCGCTGCTGCCTGTCGCGATACCCAGGATCTTTTGAAGCGCTTCAACCGTCTCGGGCGGCTTCTTCGTTGTCGGATCCACAGGGACCTTGTACACGATGGTCGCCTTCGCGACGAGCGCGGGAAGCGCGTCGCTTGTCCTCTGGGAAGCAATCTGCTGCTTGATGCTGTCCTTGGCGTCCGCAAACAAAACCGGCGCGCCGTTCGTACCGGCCGTCTGGAAATAATCCTTGTTCTGGTCGTAATAGGCCTGCGCCTCTGCGTCCGTGATCGGCGTTTTGGCGGTGAGCTCATCGCTGTAAGCCTGCCACAGCGTAGAGAATTCCAAATAATAAAGGATATGCGCCTGCGTCACCCCATGCGCCGCGAGCGTTTTCGCCGTATCCTGCGCGATAATGGATTGCGCCTGCGCGGTCAGCGAGTTCACCTGGTCGGATGTCAGCACCGGAGTCCCTTTTGCGTCAAAATACTGCCGCAGCACCTCCGCCGGCACAAAGAGGTTGTTCAGCGTCGTGTATTGGAGCACCTGCTCGCTCAGTTCCATCTGTTTTTTCTCAGCGTCTGTCTGCGGTTTCGCCGAACTGCCCTGCGGGCTGTCCAAAAACGTGCCGAACTGCGCGTACTCTACATAGAGGGTTACGCCCGCGACCATCTTGCTCTTGATCGGCGTTCCGTTCACTGTCGCCATCGTGGTCCCGTACATCAGCCACGGCGCCAGCAAAAGCGCCGCCACGCCGACAACCACGATGATTGCGAGCACGGTCAGCCGCCGTTTCAACAGGCGCGTCCGTTTTGTTTTGCTCATATAAGCCATTCGATACGATTCCTTTCCTCCGTATATATTCCCGAATAATTATTTATTCCTGACTATTACCCCGGCAACTAACAGTAGGAATTATTGCCGGTCTTTGCGCCAATATGCTTTGTTGCCGAAAGCCTTACATACCACCAGTATGCGCGGTTTCGGCGCCTCACATATTGGCTCAAATCCTCAGCAATTTCTTCCTACTGTTAATTGCCAAGGTAATAATAATCATACCAGATTTTCATATCGGTATGCACGTCCCCGTGCGCGTCATATAAATCCAGGCCTCCGCCGCCCGTTCGCCGAAGATCCGCTCCGCCGCCCGGCGGTACAACGCCAACTGCGCGCCGTAAGCCGCACGGATACGCGCGTCCTCGCCGGTTTTATCCGACGCGAAAGGCCCGGATTTGTAATCGACGATAACGAGGCCCGCCTCATCCCGAAACAGGCAGTCAATCACGCCCTGCACCATAATTTCCCCGGCGTTTTCTTTTCCCTCTTCACCCGGAAAAACCATCAGGCTGTTGAACGGCGCTTCTTTCAAACAAAGAGGCGACGACGACGCGCGCGCGCAAAGCGGGCTGCCCGCGAACAGGCGCAAGGTTTCCGGGGATACCGAAGCGTATTCCGCTTCGGACAGAACGCCTCCGTTTTTCAAGTTTTCGAGCAGCGCTTCAAACCACCGCGGTTCGCCTTTGTACCGCACCGCCTCCGCGAAATCCATCCGCTCGATCGCCCGATGAAGCGCCGTCCCTTTCTCCGCCGCCGTAAGCCCGGCCGAAAGGCCTGCGTCTTCCGCCGTCTCGTCCGCCGACCACCGCACTGCCGGCTCATGCCCCGTTTCTTTTGTCAGCGTTTTTTCACTCATCTTCTGCGCGAGCGCCGAAACGCTGTATTTCGAGCGCAGGGAGACCGAAGAGGCATAGGGGTACGCAAACGGCGCGGAGGGTGGTTCGGGTGACGGGGCAAGAACGGCGGACAATGAGGCCGGTTTCTGTGGCGCTCCACAGAAACCGGCCTCATTGTCCGCCGCGAGCGTTATTTCATTCGCTTCCGTCCGTATTTCGAACAAATCCTGCCGTGCGCAACAGACGGGGAGCAGCATTTGCAAATAGTTTCCCGCGCAGCGCGCGTCTGTCTCTATGAAAGCCTCCATACCCGCGTATTCCGCAAGTGCCTGCTCCGGGTCCGGCGCCGTGCCGACAAGATGCAGTCTATCCATCGCGCGCGTCATCGCAACATAGAGAAGGCGAATATTCTCCGCGCGCTCCCCGGCTTCCTTCTTCCGCTTCACAACCTGGTGCAGCGGCGTCTTCCTGCGCGTATGGCGCGCAGCGTCCACCAGCTCGAGCGCGATCCCCGCCTCTCTGTGCAGCAGCAGTTTGCTGTTTTCCCGCCCGGCGGCCTTCAGTGAAGCGCCGAGCTGGCACAGAAGCGCCATCGGGTATTCCAGGCCTTTGCTCTTATGGATCGTCAGGATGCGTACGACGTCATCGCCCGCCGACAGCAGGCTCACCTGCGGCGTCTCCGAACGCTCCGTTATTTCGTCAAGCATTGCAAGAAAACCGTACAGCCCGCGCACGCGGCCCTTTTGGTATGCGCCCGCGCGGTCGAGCAGCGCGCGCAGATTGGCCTGCCGCTGCGCGCCGCCGGGAAGCGCCCCCGCGTATTCGTAATACCCGCTCTCGCGCATCAGTTTCCACAGAAAATCGTCCAAGCGCAGGAAGCGTTCCTCGCGGCGCCATCCCTCGATCCGTACCCGCATGGCTGCGCATTTTTCTTGCAGCGCGCCGTCCTCGCCGTTTTCCGCCATCTCAATAAAAGCGGGATAGAAATCCCCTTCACGCGAAGCGAGGCGAATCCTTGCCAGATCGGCGGGCGTAAAGCCGAATACCGGCGAGCACATCGCCGCCGCAAGCGGTACGTCCTGCCGAAGATTGTCGATCACGCGCAGCAGCGCAAGAAAGGCCCCGATCTCGACCGTCTCGAAATAAGAGGCGCCCGTTTCCGCATACGCCGGTACGCCCCGCTCCGCAAGCGCGCGCCGGAAGGTTTCCCCATGCGTGTTTGCGTTGCGCAGCAAGATCACGATATCGCGGTATTCGTAAGGCCGGCAGGCGCCCGCTTTCGCGTCGTAGAAAACAGTCCCGACCGTTTCCCGGATGATCTGTGCGCAAACTGCGGCCTCGCCCTCCGCGTCGCTTCCGTAACGGGCTTTCTCCCTGTCCTTGCGCAGCAGATGCAGCGCGGGCCTGCGGTCCCATTTCGCTTCATAACAAAGGCCGGGGCGCAGCCGCGCCCGCTCGTCATAGTCGAGCCCGGAACTCCGCCGTTCCATCAGCCGTTCAAACACCGCGTTTGCCGCGTCTAAGATTCCGCGTTTGCTGCGAAAATTTTCGGAAAGATCGATGCGGCGTTCGGCGGCGCCTTCACGTTCTTCCGGCGGATAACGGTTGTATTTCTCCAAAAACAAGCCCGGCTCCGCGTTTCGAAATCCATAGATGCTCTGCTTCACATCCCCGACGAAAAAGAGGCCGCCGGGGCTTTTGAGGCGGTCAACCAGCGCTTCCTGCACCGGGCTGCTGTCCTGATACTCATCCACAAAGAGATAGCGGATCCGGCTCCGGTAAGCGTCCGCCACGCCGTCGTCGGCGAGGATCGCAAGC
>WRFF01000169.1 GCA_009778945.1 Clostridiales bacterium
GGATAGAGCATACCGATGAAAACGCCCGTGACGGCCGCCGTCATCATGGAGATCCCCATCGCGACGCCAAAGGTCGATTTTATATTAACGCCCGTCAGCTGCGCGGCCTCCGTATCATCGGACGTCGCCCGGATCGCCCGTCCCATATACGTCCCTTTCATATAGAGTCCGAGCAGGATGACGATCGCCGCGCCGACGAGCGCGGAAATCAGCCACAAAACCGAAATATGGATATTGTTTCCGATCGAAAAGCTTTGGAGCATAAGCGGAGTCCGAAGCGTTTGCGCGTTTGCCGTGAAGAAATATAAGAGCAGGTTTTGAATAACGATGGAGATGCCGAACGTGATCAGCAAAGGCGGTTCGTCACCCCGCCCGATGACGCGGTTCAGCATCGTTCTCTGTAGGCCGAACCCGATGAAAAACATGATCGGGACCACCACGATCAGCGTGATAAACGGATTGTTGAAAATACCCGTGAAGAGCAGGGCGATATAGCTTGCGAGTATGAGGAAATCGCCGTGCGCCAGGTTGGTGATCTTCACAACCCCGAAAATCAAGTTCATACCAAGCCCGACCGCGGCGTAAAGACCGCCGATCATCACTCCTTGTAGAATCGATTGCATCATTGCGTCCAATTTCTTACCCTCGCTTTACTTTCGTCATCAATTTCATATGCGGTCACTTCCGCAGTCACATCCCGAAATACGCTTTGCTGACCTCTTCTTCGGTCAGATTGCAACTGTCGCCTTCCAGCACGACTTTCCCCTTCAGCATGACATAGGCGCGACGGCACTGCTTGAGGCTGCGCCGGACGTCCTGCTCGACAAGGATCATCGACATCCCCGCGCCGTTCAATTCCCTGACGCGTGCGTAAATATCCTTGATGACGGTCGGCGCGAGGCCAAGCGCGATCTCATCGAAACAGATCAACTGCGGTTCGCTCATCAGCGCGCGTCCGATCGCGACCATCTGCTGCTGTCCGCCGGACAGGCTGCCCGACGTCTGGTCGGCTTTTTCTTTCAGGATGGGGAAAAGTTCATAAACTTTTTCAAGCCCCGCTTTCATATTTTTCCGGGCCCGAGGCGTATAGGATCCCATGATGAGATTGTCCTTTACGGACATGCGCCCGAACAGATGGCGGCCTTCCGGCACTTGGCTGATGCCGAGGTCGACGATCTTGTGGGTCGGCATCCCCGTGATATCCGCTCCCTTAAACCAGACTTTGCCGTTTCGCGGGGCCAGCGTGCCCCCGATCGCGCGCATCAGCGTCGTCTTCCCGGCGCCGTTCGTCCCGATAAGCGAAACGATCGATCCCTCTTCGACAGAGAAGGACGCCTGCTGTACCGCCTGAAAATCTCCGTAGAATACATCAACGTCTTCGACCCGCAGAATTTCTTCACTCATCGTCTTCCACTCCCAAATATACTTCTTCCACTTCTTTCGACGCCATCACAACGCCGGGATCCCCGTAAATCAGCTTGGTTCCGACCGCGAGGCACAGAAGTTTGTCCGTCGATTCGGCCATCGTCTTGATCACATGCTCGATCCAGATGATCGTGATACCGGTACTCTTCAAATATTCCACCAGATCCATGACTTCATGGACCTCCGCGTCCATCAGGCCCGCGGCCACTTCATCCAGCAAAAGCAAAGACGGCTTTGTGGCAAGCCCCCTTGCGATCTCAAGGCGTTTCCGGTCGAGCAGCGTCAACTCATGCCCCAGGACATCGCCTTTCTTCAACAGATCCGTTTGTTTGAGAACCTCAAGCGTATCATCTACCGAATCGGATTCGCTGCGCCCGGTTCCGTACGCGCAACTGACAAGCACGTTTTCAAAAACCGTCAGCCCTTCGAAAGGCCTGGGGATCTGAAAAGTCCGTCCGATTCCGAGACGGCACCGCTCATCCGGCTTGAGTTTCGTGATATCTTTTCCGTTAAAAACGATGCTCCCCTCATACGGGATCAGCAAGCCGGTAATCGCGTTCATCAGCGTCGTTTTGCCCGCTCCGTTCGGTCCGATGATCCCGAGCACCTCCCCCTCTTCCACATCAAATGAAAGTTCATTCAGCACTTTGAATTTTCCATATGCCGCGTATACGTTATCTACCGTCAGTATTTTTCCCATACCAATCCTTTTGGCCTTATCGGCCGAGCCGCTGTCTTGGAAACGCCGATCTCAGCGCTTTCCTGCCTCACACATACACGTTGCGGGACGCGCCTACGGGCGCCCCGCAACGGTTCAGAATTTGATTCTGTTTTATTTAACTTAATAGAAACTGAAAATACTGGTCATTGTGGTTTAGAAAGGCGCGGCCGGCAACGTACCGTCACCCTGGGACGGGAGCGTTAATGTCGCGTTTGTCGGGATATTCGGATGGTTCTGGTTATAGACGATCCTCAACTCTACGGCCTTACCGGTCGAGTCAAGCTTCCACTGGCCGCCGACGATCGGCGTCGGCGCTACGTGTGTCGTCTGATCATATTTGATATGGCCGACGATCGTATCCAGGTCCGTCGCTGCGATCGCGTCGCGGATCTTCACAGGATCCAGCGATGCCGCGCGAGTGAGCGCGTCGACAACGATCTCCATACCGGCATATTTGTAACCCATCGGAGCGGACCAGCCAACACCGGTCTGCTTCTCATAGGCCGTCGCAAGCTGTGCGCAGGTTGAGCCGGTGAGGGAACTCGTGAACGGATGCCACGGGCTCCACCAAACTTCGCAGGTTGCACCGTCAATCAGGTCGGGCGGACTGGCGTTCGCATCCGCCGGGAACAGGATCGCGCGGCCCATCGATATGAATTTATAGGAGAGGCTCTGCTGTTTGGCCTGTGCCAGGAAAGATGTGAAGTCAGGCGCGACATCACAGCCGGTGAGCACATCTACTTTGTCCTGTTTGAACTTGTTGATGACAGCGGTCCAGTCGGTGTTGCCAATCGGATACTGGCCCGGATCGGAAATCACATAGCCCGCATCCGTCAGCATTTGCGTGAAGATCGGCTGCCATGCCAGCCCGTCGGGATCGTTCGGGAACAGGAAACCGACGACGGTGCCCTTGCCGAACCCAAG
Source organism: Clostridiales bacterium (assembly GCA_009778945.1). Taxonomy (GTDB): domain Bacteria; phylum Bacillota; class Clostridia; order Peptostreptococcales; family Anaerovoracaceae; genus WRFF01. The sequence goes on from WRFF01000169.1 coordinate 3,071, forward strand.
TTGCTGCCACATAGCCATATACAGGTTACAGGCGTCCTCTACCTTCCAGAAGGAATGGTATACCCATGTGTAGGGCCCGCCCTGTGCCCACGATTCGACGGGGCATTCCAGCGAGACGCAGGGCACCTTATTGGCTTCGGCTGTCTGCGATACCGGAAGCGCCGTACCCGGCGTGTGACGCGCGATCAGGACGTTGACTTTGTCGTTCGTAATCATCTGCTGCGCCACTTCCCCGGCCTTGTTCGAATCGCTCTGGGTATCCGCGAAAACGCATTCGATCGGAAGTTTCTTCCCGAGTTGGTGCGACTGCCCGTCAGCGCCGATGTAGTCGTTGATCATGATGCCGCCTTCTGTTTTGTTGACGTAATCCACGATCAGATTTTCCGCCCATGGCGAGCCGATGCCAAAGCTGGCAAGCGCGCCCGTTGTGGGGTTCGGGATGCCGATCTTGATCACCGTCGGGGCGCCGGATGTATCGGTGCCGCCGCCGGGCGCCGTTGGGCTGCCGCCGGGCGCCGTTGGGCTGCCGCCGCCGCCAGCGGTTCCGCCAGTACAACTCGCGAGCAAAAGCGCCACGAAAACGACGGCGACTATGAACACGAGTCCCTTCTTTGTTTGTTTGATCATATTGTTCCTCCTATTTCAACTGCCGATCCAACTGAATCTTAATTGAA
>WRFF01000170.1 GCA_009778945.1 Clostridiales bacterium
CCCGCAGGCGCCAGCTGTCCACAAAGAAAATCTCATCAAATACGACAGCCACATCCTCTTTGACTGCCAGTTCATCGCGTATATTGTCCATCCCGAAAACTGTGATCTCGCCGTCGCTTCGGACGGCCATGTTCAGGATGCATCGGATGGTGGTCGTCTTGCCGGCGCCGTTCTGTCCGACAAATCCCATAACGCCTCCCGCAGGCAGGGTGAACGAAACGGAAACCAGTGAGAAGTCATTGTAGTTTTTGCAGAGATTCTTTACCTCTAACGCGTTTTCCATACTTATTATCCTCCAAGTTTTTTCATTTATTAACGGTATACCCCCGGTCTTGCCTTGTCAAGTAAACCATACTGAAAATTGGCGGCGCTTAAAGCGCTTGTTACAAGTCACACCCCAATCCGATCCGGAATTGTCGGACGGGGAGGCTTTGTACATGGAATTTCTCAAAAAATGCTAAAAAATTGCGTTTGAGGGTTATAAATAAGCGGAAAATATAGAAAGAACATGGAAATACGGCGATATTCGATGTCCAAGGGCATTGAGACAACCCTCAAACGAAAAAAAATAGCACAAAGCGCACTCATTCATGTATTTAGCTGATTGATATTGTATATGATATGATTTAAGCGCCAAAGAAAGGGCGGATAGGAATCTATGAAATATTATCTGTATAAGCACCGCAAAGGTGTGTTTGTGACTGCGCCGGATGACAAAGGCGCAGGGGCCGCGGGGATCGCGCAGGGCGAACCGCGCCCGGCGGTGCTGATCTGTCCGGGCGGCGGTTATGAGCTTATCGGTACGACCGAGGGGGCGCCTGTCGCGGCGCGGTTCGCGGCCGAGGGCTATGCCCCTTTCATCCTGAGTTATTCGGTAGGGGATCTGGCCGTCTATGACGAGCGGGGTTTTGCGGCGTTCGGGCCGGTACTGGACCTGGCGGCTGCGATGCTTATGCTCAAAACGCGCGCCGGTGAATTCGGCATTGACCCCGCGCGCGTCGCGCTCGCAGGTTTCTCCGCGGGCGGGCATTTGGCGGCGGCGTACTGCTTTTCCGAAGCGGCGTCCGCGTCCGCGCCGCCGGAACTGCTCCCCGCGGCGCTCATGCTGATCTATGCGATGGGCGGCGGCGCGGACAGCAGCGGGGCGGGCAAGGCGCCCGGGTACGAGATCGCGGCCATGCCTTTCCGCGCGGACGGCGCGGAGAAACAGATGCCTGTCTTTCTCGCGCACGCGAAGGATGACGCAATGGTCCCCTTTGCTTGCAGCGAGCGGCTCGACGGCAGGCTCGCACGCGAGGGAATGGGCCATGAATTCTTTGCCTTTGAGCACGGCGTACATGCGCGCCCGTTTGAAGCCGGCGACGCGTGGTTTACGCGCATGATTGCTTGGCTGAGAAAGAAACTATGACAGACTGTGCCATAAGAACCGTCTCTCCCTGGTTTTCCCTCTGGTTTGAGTTTATACTCTGACCGGATTGTCGTTGTCATACAAAAAATGCCGCAATTTTCAGCACAAAAAGCCAGTTGGGGACGAAAATATCGTCAAAAAACCCTGATTCGAGAGAAATAACACGATTATTAGCGAAAAAATCATCCCCAACTGGCTTTTTGTACTATTTTTCGGAAATCTCGTGCATCACTGCAATTTCATAATAGAAGCCTGTTCTGTTGCTGCCAACGGGAACAGCAGATGCAGGTTCGTGTCTCTTTCGTCCCCGTGGCGCGGTGGCCTTTCGTTAGTGTTTCTTGAGAAAAGGCGCCAGGCGCCGTAAGCTCCTTTGATCCACGAGTGCGGTGATGCGCATGCCGTCTTCCGCATAATCCTCTTCGAGGATTGTGCCGCGCTCCCGGATCTCCGCGAGCAGCGCGCCGTTTTCATAGGGGAGGAGAAGCTCCACGCGGGCCTGCGGGCCCGGAAGCGCCGCTGCGACGCGGTCGAGCAGCGCCGAAAGCCCGTCCCCGGTCTTCGCGCTGATGCAGATTTCCCGCGGGGCGAAAGCTCCCTGTTCCGAAAGCGAAAGCAGGTCGCATTTGTTGCGCACGATGAGCCTTGGCGTATCCGCCGCGCCGAGTCCGGCGAGGACATCCTGCGCCACCTGAATCTGCTCATCCGTCTCCGGGCTTCCGGCGTCGCAGAGGATCAGAATCAGATCGGCAAGCGCCGCTTCCTCCAAGGTCGAATGGAACGCTTTTACAAGGCCGTGCGGCAGGCGGCGCACCAGGCCGACCGTATCGACGAGCATCACGCTGCGCCCGTCCGGAAGCGTGAGCGCACGGGCCGCCGGATCGAGCGTCGCGAAAAGCATATCCTCCGCGAGGACGCCCGCGTCTGTGAGAGTGTTGAGCAGAGTCGATTTCCCTACATTCGTATAACCGACGATCGTAACCGTTGTCACATCCTCTTTTTTGCGGCGGGCGCGCAGCAGTTCGCGGCGTTTCTCGACTTTTGCGAGCTGCGCTTCAAGCGCCTGAACGCGCCTGCGGATATGGCGCCGGTCGGATTCAAGCTTGCTCTCGCCGGGGCCGCGCGTTCCGATCCCACCGCCGAGCCGCGAGAGCGCCTTGCCCTGGCCCGTGAGCCGGGGAAGCCGGTACCGCAACTGTGCGAGTTCCACCTGCAGGCGCCCTTCGTGCGTGAAAGCGCGCCGCGCAAAGATATCGAGGATCAGCATGGTACGGTCGATGACCGGGATCTCCACAGCCGCTTCGATATTGCGGATCTGGCTCGCTGTCAGTTCGTGATCGAAGATCAGCAGATTGACATCGTTCGCCGCCGCGAAGCTGTGGATTTCCTCCAGGCGCCCCGCGCCGATAAGGGTTCTGCGGTCAAAATCGCCGCGTTTCTGTGAAACGCTTGCGACCACTTCCGCGCCCGCGCTCTTCGCCAGTTCCGCCAATTCCGCAAGCGAGATTTCCACATCGTACGCGCCCGTATCCACCGCAACCAATACGGCGCGCTCGGGGGTCTGTTCTATGATTTCGGAAATTTTTTGCATCACGCTTCTTTCAGCAGCGTTACCATAACAGTGTTTTCATAGAGGATCGAATCAAAGCACGCCTCGCTCGACCAGCGCCGAGAGGATCGGAAAATCCGCGCCGAGCCAATTCAGCGAAAGGACGTCGCCCCGGCCGAGCCATTTCGCCGCGCGGTGTTCGAGCAGCGTGATTTCCCCGTCGGCCAGCCTGCAGAGGTAACACAGCATCGACAGATGGAATTTCGGATAATCGTATTCCACCGCGTCAAAATACCGTTCGATCACGATCTCCGCGCCCAGTTCCTCCCGAATCTCGCGGCGCAGGGCTTCTTCCGGCGTTTCTCCCGGTTCGATCTTCCCGCCGGGAAATTCCCACCAGCCCGCATAATCCCCATACCCGCGCTGTGTCGCCAGGAGTTTTTTCTCCCGTACGATGATCGCGGCAGCAACGCGAACCGGCGCGCCGCCTCCTGCGCGGTTTTCTTTTTCTGCTTGTTCCGTCCGCCTGTCCTTCATATCCCGTTTATTGTATCATGCGGGCGAAGCGGGAGATATCTCATGGTTCCTTACGCCGCCCTCGCTCCTTCGTGTTGTTTACATTTTCGGTTGAATGAAATATACTATATCTCGGTCTTCGGGGTGTAGCGCAGTTTGGTTAGCGTACTTGACTGGGGGTCAAGGGGTCGGGAGTTCGAGTCTCCCCACTCCGACCAGAAGCCTCTTACTCGAACAACTGTCAAAGAATCCTGATAGTTGTTCGCGTAAGA
>WRFF01000171.1 GCA_009778945.1 Clostridiales bacterium
CGCTTTCGCTGGGGATTCTGGGCACTCACTCGGGCAGGGTCAATGTCCCGAATGTGGTTGGGCTGGAACAGGCGGCCGCGGTGGCCGCCATCGAAAACGAGGGCCTGAAAACGCAGGTCGCCACAAAGGAGATCGCGCCGGAAGGCGTAGAAGTGGCGGCGCCGGCGGGCGCCGCGGCGGCCGCGCAGGCAAACGGCGCAGCCTCTGGCGCTTCCGCCGCCGCGCCGGCTACAGGCGGAAACGCGCAGACGATATGGGTGCTTCCGGGCCAGGTCCTGGCCCAAGACCCGCAGGCAGGGTCGCTTTTGCAAAAGGGCGCGACCGTGACGCTGACGGTTGCGACGGCGACCGAGGCGGGCTCCTCCGTGAAACCGGTGATGGGCGTCGTCCCCGATGTGGTCGGGAAGAAACAGGACGACGCGGTGGCGGCCATCAAAGCGGCCGGATTCCGCGTAGGGAATGTGGTCACACAGGCGAGCGACAAGGACCCGGGCATCGTCATCGCGCAGACTCCGGATGCAAATTCGGATCTTGAAAAAGACAAACTCGTCAGTATCACCGTCAGCTCGGGGCCCAATGTCATCGCGGTCCCGACGGTCGCGGGGAAGAGTTCCGACGACGCGCAGCAGACGCTGGCGAACGCCGGTTTTGCGATCGGCAGCATTACGGAGGAATTCAGCAGCGATTACGCGGCCGGGCAGGTGACCCGCACGGATCCGCCCGCGGGGACGCAGCTCACGGAAGATACGCCTGTCGCTATCTTCGTAAGCAAAGGGCCGGGGGTGACGGTCCCCAATTTTGTCGGCACGCTGCAGTCCGCGGCGAATACGGTAGCCACGGGCGCCGGGCTTGTCTTCACCGTCTCCTCGCAGCAGGATGACGCCACCGTGCCCGCCGGGACGGTCCTCAGCCAATCCATTGCGTCGGGCACGATCGTCGCGAAAGGCACGGCGATCACCGTCATCGTGAGCCGCATGCCGCTCGTCACGCTTCCCGACTTCACCGGGCAGACGGCGGCGGCTGTCACAGCGGCGGGTTTCACGGTCGGCACGACGACGCAAGCGGCGGACTCTTCGGCGGCCGGGACGATCCTGAGCCAGTCCCCGGCTGCGGGCACGCAGGTGCAAAGGGGTTCAAAGGTCAATATCACGGTCAGCGACGGTTCCGGGGCGGCGCCGGCGCCGGCGCCGGGCGGCCCGTAGACAGGGGCGCTATGACGGAAGGGCGGATCGCAAAAGCGCTTTCGGGATTCTTCTATGTCGATACGCAGGATTCGGAAAACGGGGAGCACAGAGTCTATCAATGCCGCGCGCGCGGAATCTTTCGCAAAGAAGGGATTGTGCCGCTTGTCGGTGATTTCGTGCGGATGCGCATAACGGACAAAGCGGACGACGAGGGTATTGTGGAGGAGATCTTTCCGCGGCGCAACGCGTTTGTGCGGCCGCCGGTCGCCAATATCGATCTTTTCTTCGTGACGCTCGCGGCGGCGGACCCGGAGCCGAACCCGGCGCTTACGGACCTGTTTCTCGCAAACGCCGAGGCGGCGCACGCGGACGCGGCGGTCATCGTCAATAAAGAGGACCTTGACCCTGTGCGCGCAAAGCGGGTGGCTTCCGTTTACAAAGGCGTATATCCTGTCTGTCTCGTTTCGGCGAAGACCGGAGAAGGGGTAGATTCCCTGCGTCTCTTAGCTGCGGGAAAGAACGTCGCGTTTGCGGGCGCTTCGGGCGTCGGCAAGACGAGCCTGCTCGTCCGGCTGGCCGGCATGGATGGCCGCGGCGGACAGGGCGTCCCGGAGACCGGCGGCGTGAGCCGGCGGACAGGGCGCGGGCGCCATACGACGAGGCATGTAGAGATTTTCAAAGCGGAAAACGGCGCCCGGTATTTCGACACGCCGGGTTTTTCGTCTTTCGATTTCACGGAGGCGGGCGATGGGATCTTCGGCCTTGCGGACGACCGGACGGACAGCCTGTTCCCCGAATTCCGGCCCTGGCTCGGGCAGTGCCGCTTTGACGACTGTACGCATACGTGCGAGCCGGACTGCGCCGTGCGCGCGGCGCTTGCCGCCGGGAAGATCCGCGCGTCGCGGTACGAATCTTATGTGAAATTGTTGGAAGAGGTGAAAAGATGGCGAAACTGTCAGCATCGATCCTGACCGCGGATTTTTCCGATCTTCGGGAAACGCTGGCGCTGTTTGAGCGCCACCCGGCGGTGGGCTGGCTTCATATGGATGTGATGGACGGGGCCTATGTCCCGAATATCTCCTTTGGGCCGCCGGTGGTCCGCTCGCTTGCGCGGGCGACGGGCCTTCCGCTTGACATCCATTTGATGGTAGAGGAGCCGGGCCGGCTGCTTGGGGATTTCAAGACAGAGAAAACGGAATATATCACCGTTCATCAGGAAGCGTGCACGCATCTTGACCGGGCCCTGCGGCAAATCCGGGACCTCGGCGTCCGCTGCGGCGCGGCGCTCAATCCCGCGACGCCGGAAGGGACGCTGGACTACGCGCTCGGCTCCGTGGATCAGGTGCTTGTGATGAGCGTCAACCCCGGTTTCGGCGGACAGCGCTTTATTCCGGACGCGCTGAGAAAGGTCCGGGCGCTGGCGGAGGAACGTTCGCGGCGCGGCCTTTCCTTTCAGATCGCGGTCGACGGCGGCGTGAACGCGGACAACGTGGCGGAGATCCGCGCGGCCGGCGCGGATATAATCGTCACCGGTTCCGCCGTATTGGACGCGCCGGACCCGGCCGCGGAGCTGGCTCTCCTCGCAAAAAATATGGAGGGTGCGGATGTTTGTGTTTGAATCCCCGGGGCGCGTAGCCTTTTCGGTCTTCGGCCTGGACATCATGTGGTACGGCGTGCTGATCGCGGCGGGCATCTTGCTCGCGTTTCTTATCGTGTACAAAAGGGCGCCGCGCTATCACGGCATCTCGGAAGACCGCGTGTTCAATTGGCTGATCCTCATCATCATCGTCGCGCTCGTCGGGACGCGGCTCTATTATGTGGCGTTCGAGTGGGGGTATTATTCCCAGCATCCGCTCGAGATCTTTGATGTCCGCGCGGGCGGGCTGGCGATTCACGGCGGGCTGATCGCGGGCTGCCTGATAACGGCGCTGCTCTGCAAGCTCTACCACGAGCATTTCCTGAATTTTGTCGATCTCTGTTTCACGGCGATCCCGCTGGGGCAGGCGATCGGGCGCTGGGGAAATTTCTTTAATTCCGAAGCGCACGGGACGCCGACGAATCTGCCTTGGGGGGTTATCGTGGACGGACAGGCGGTGCACCCGACCTTTCTCTATGAGTCGATCTGGTGCCTCATCCTCTTCTTTATCCTGCTGCGCGTGGACAACCGGCGCAAGTTCCACGGGCAGACTTTCTTCCTTTACTGTATCCTCTATTCGGTCGAACGTTTCTTTGTGGAAGGGCTGCGCACAGACAGCCTGTGGGTGCAGCTCCCCTGGGGCGAATTCCGCCAGGCGCAGGTGCTTTCGATCTGCGCCATCGTAGTGGCGGGGATCCTCTATGTCGTTTTCTACCGCAAGGCGAAGGCGGCGGGCTTCCCTCCCGTGAACAGCGTGTACGCCGCGCCGGTCAAGGAGGCAGGCTCCGAAGGGGCGATACTATCTGACCGCGGGGACGACCACGGGGACGGTTTTTACGGCCGGTACGACGCGTACGACGACGAGGATGACGAGGA
>WRFF01000172.1 GCA_009778945.1 Clostridiales bacterium
GACCTTCGCAAACCCGAGATCGTCGTATGGCAGTGTCTTCAGACGCTCCGCCGCTTCCTGCGGCGTCATCCTGCCGTCCGCCACGTCTCGCAGCAATTCCTGCAGCCGTTTTTCTTCCATGATCACCGGTCCTTCCGCAGCCACATTACCACTGGATTGCCTCTTGCCCCATCACTTGATTGCTGCCTCAACTTCCGTATACACCGCGTCCGCCATGGGCAAGTATTTTGCCAGCAGCGCCAATGCCTCTTCATCCATGCGGTCCGCAAACTCCCGATCCTCAATCAGGCCGGTATTGACGCGGACGTTCAGCCAGGCGGCCTGCATCGCCGCCTTGCAGAGCACCGCTCCGCAGCCCGCGTCGCTGACCGCAAGCCGGCTTCCCTTCTTGCCGAAATACACGATCAGTTCGATCGCTTCCCCGCATTTGCGCATCATATCGAGCGGCGCAAGCGACGCGACCATCATCGCCGTCTGGAGCGCGGAATGTTTCGCCGCGCGTTCCTCCTCGGTCGCAGATGGCAGCGAGTAGCTCGCTGCGCAGGGCGCAAACGCCTCCGCGTCGCGGTCAATCAGCGCGATCAGCTCTGCGCGCAGACGGTCGGCGTCCACAAGCATCTCACGCATCTCGGCGTCCACCTCCGCGTATTTCGGTTTGCCGATCGTGAGGTTCGCGACCATCGCGCCGAGCGCGATACCGAGCGCGCCGCAGAGCGCGGCCGCTCCGCCGCCGCCGGGAACCGACGCCTTGGAGGCAAGGTCTTCAGAAAATTCTTTAATGGTTGAGTCAATAATCATTTTTTCTCCTTTTCATTATTTTCCATCTATAAGATCACAGGCGGCAGGAAGCCATTCCTTCCATCTGCGCAGACTCGAAAAATGCGTCGCGTGCCGAAGCAGCAACAAACGCGCACCAGGAATTATTTTTGCTAAAAACCGCGTGTGCTCCATACGTATCATATCAAAATCGCCTCCCACAATCATCACCGGCAGACGGATTCCTGCAAGTTGCGAAGCTGTGGCACGATCACTGTCAAGGAGCAAAGCAAGCCGCTCCGAGCCTCTTTGCAAAAACGAAATCCCGTGTAAAAGCCGCAGCACCCGATACGCGATCTGAACGGGAATCAGCAGGAAAGGCACCGTGCCGTCCGGCCACGCGTTGGCGCTCAATGTAATCACACAGTGCAGCCGTTCCGGATGGGAAACCGCCATTTCAAGCGCAATATTTCCGCCGTCGGAAAAACCGATCACCGCCGCGCACGGCACTCCGATCCGATCCAATAAACACACTGTGTCCTCTGCCATCAGGCGGATGCACAGCCGGCACTTTCCATAGTCAGACTTTCCATGCGCCCGGCTGTCCGGCAAGATGACAAAATAGTGCTTTGAAAGCTGCCGCGCCAACTCGTCAAACACGCGGTGCGTCTGCCCCCATCCGTGCAGCAGCACGACCGGCGCGCCGGTACCCATTGTCTCAAAATACAAGGAAAGATCGTCTGCAGATTCATTCATTTACGTCATCCGCCTTCTGATGGGAGCATTGGTCCCTTTTTCGCCCGTCTGGTACGGAAATAGCCAACCGCGAAATCACCGAGGCCCTGCGGATTTTGAATGCGGATCGCGGCATACGCCATCTGCGGCGTAATGAACCGCCCGACATAACAAAAATACGCGGGTTCCCACTCCGTAGGCACATATTTTTCCTTTGCCCGGTGCAGATCTTTGAAACCGTAAAAACCGTTGGCATGCTCGTAGATCCAGTCCAGGAATTTTGCGGCCCGCTGATTTTCTTCTCCTTCCAGCATGCCCGCGAGCGGCGCGAGACCCAGGCTTCCCCATCGGATTCCTTCCTCGTGAAACTGCATAAAGGCGTCGTAGATCAGCTTCTCGGTCACGCCGCCGGGGGCGCGGGGGATCCGGCGCGTCACGTCCGCCATATAACCGTCGCCCGCCGCGAACGGCAAATACACATTGAATGCGACGATTTTGCCTTCCTGGTTGCGCGCGACAAAATACCTCCGGTCCATCGGCTCGTCGAGGTTCACGCCGCCCAGAGAAAAAGCGAGGCTGCCGCTCTTTTTCCCCTTCATCCACGCGCGGGAGACCGCTTCGATCTCCGCTTCGATTTTCAGATCCCGCGCCTCGTTCGGGCGGTATTCCGCGCTCTCCGTCTCTTTGTTCGCGTGATTTACCTCCGCGCGCATTTTGGATATCTTATTTCCGCGCAGCGTGTAGGTCGCCAAATCAAATTTAGCGACCTCGCCACATTTGACATGCCCGAAACCAAGCGTTTCGTAAACTTCCAGATACAGAGGCATCGCTCCCATGACAAGACATTGATACGCGCCTTCCGTACAATAGCCTTTAAACTCCGCAAGAAAAGCCGTGAAGTTTTCCGGCGCGCAGATCGGATCGCCCGCCACCACAATGACGTCCCCCACGATGCCGTAGGCGATCACGCCTTCTGTCCCCGTCCCGAAGTACAACAGCTTGTCGTCCTCCAGCGTCAGATAGGAAGCCGCGTTCATCCCATAGGCCATTACGAGCGCCCGTGCCCGCTGTTTTTCCCTGCGGGACACATAACGGTCGATCACGACAGAACGCAGGATGAGGAGGACGCAGATGCCGATGCCGGCCCAGATAAAGACCACGGCAAACCACTCGTACAGCGGATGTGCCGCTCCGGGCGCACCGGGCGCGGCCATCCCGAAGACAAAGCGCAGTATATCGGAGAGCACGCCTCCATAGCTTACCGATTCCCCTGCGCGGACGCGCAGATTAAAATATCCGAATCCGACGTCAAGCAGCACGAAGACGACGCAAACAACGCCGAGCGTCAACGCCTGACGCACAGACTGCCGCGCCGGCCTGCGTTTGAAATCATTTCGGCAGAGAAACAACAGCACCAGTGCGGCGACATCCACCGCAACCCCGGTCATTGCGAGAGCGGAAAGCGGATGCAGCGCATGCGCGTGCAAATGCAGAAAGAGATTGAGAAGCAACAGAATGGAGACTAAGAACAGCGCCGCCTGCCTGCGCCGATGCAAATGCCAGGCTGCAACAAACATAAGGATCGCCAAAAACCGCACAACCACCCGGTTTGCCTCCAGGTAGTTATCAAGCAGCACATGTTCCAGCCGCGGAAAGTTAAAAAACGACGCAACAAGAATGAGCACAGCCAGCGCCAGCGTCAGCCCCACCGCCGTATACCGTAGTACCGTTCTCCTGTTTATTTCACCCCGTTCCATGGAAACTTGTTACGCCTATTCTCTGTCACGCCCATTCGATGGTCGAAAGGAATACGCTTTCGCCGTCCTCCTTGCGCACGCCCTCAAAATATGTACGTTTTTCGTCATCCGGCGCGTCCGCGCGGCGCAGTTCGATCGTGTCCCCCGGCACCAGTTCGTTCAGATAATTGATTTCGAGCGCGCGCACCTCCCGTCTCTTATGCTCGGAAAACGGGATGCAGTCCATGATGTAATCGATATAGCGCGCGTTATTGAGGTGGCTGTTATAATCTACGTCGCTGTAGCCGATCAGCTTCTCAAAGACAGGCTTCGTTCCCGCGACCGGCTGCAGCTTGCCGAGCGAGCGTCCGAGCGAACGCTCCGTCCGCATTTCGAGCCCATAATAATCAAGGAGTTTTTCCCGCACAATGATA
>WRFF01000173.1 GCA_009778945.1 Clostridiales bacterium
CAACGCCTGCGGCGCCAGGGACAGCAAGTCTTCGCCGCCGTAGAGCACCTCGCCGCCGCTCGCGGAGATCAATCCGAGCAGGCAGCGCCCGAGCGTGGATTTGCCGGAGCCGCTCTCCCCGACTACACCCAGCGTCTCCCCGCCGGCAATATCGAAACTCACTCCGTCCACCGCCTTCAGGGCCGCATGGCGCGTGATCGCAAAATTCTTGTGAAGGTCCCTGACCTGGAGGAGCGGTTCACCGTTCATCTCTGCGCCTCCTTCCCTTTTTCCGGCATGCCGGACGCAGTGAACGCGGCAGGCGCGGCGGATGCGGCGAGTTCGAAAAAACAGGCGAAGCGATGCCCGCCGCCCGCTTCCCGCATCGGCGGCTGCTCCGTGCGGCAGCGGCCTTCCGCATGCCGGCAGCGCGGCGCGTAGGCGCAGCCCGTAAGGGACGCGCGCAGGTCGGGCGGCGCCCCGGGGATCGCCTCGGGCCTGCCGTCCGGCGTCGGGATGGAGCGAATCAAATCCCGCGTATAGGGATGGCGCGCATTGTGGAATACGCTTCGCACCGGCCCGATCTCGGCGATACGGCCCGCGTACATCACCGCGACCCGTTCGCAGGTTTCGGCCACTATGCCGAAATCGTGCGTGATAAGCAGCACCGTCATGGCAGTCCGGCGCTGCAGGTCCCGCAGAAGCCGGAGGATCTGCGCCTGTACCGTCACATCGAGCGCCGTCGTCGGCTCGTCCGCAATAAGCAGTTGCGGAGAACCGGCAAGCGCACATGCGATCAGCGCGCGCTGCAGCTGCCCGCCGCTCATCTCAAAAGGGTAGGAACGCGCGCGTTCCTCCGCGGGGTGGATGCCCACCTCTGCGAGCAGCGCCAGCGTCCCGGCGCGCGCCTCAGCTTCCGCCGCGCCGTGCAGCATGAAAGTCTCTTCGATCTGCCGCCCCACGCGTTTCAGCGGATCAAGCGCCGTCATCGGATCCTGAAAGATCATCGCAACGCGCCCGCCGCGCACCCTGGTCATTTCCTTTTCCGGAAGCGTCAGCAAATCGGTCCCTCCGAGCAGGATCTCGCCGCGATAAAACGTCGTCTCTTCATTATTGAGCCGGATAATGGATTTGGCTGTGATCGTCTTGCCGCAGCCGGACTCGCCGACAAGCCCGACGATTTCTCCCGGGAAAAGCTCCAGATCCACGCCGCGCACCGCGCGCACCGCGCCGTACGGCGACATGAGGTCCGCATGCAAGCCGCGCACCGAGAGCAATGGTTCCGCACTCATAAGGGGATCCTTTCAAGCGATTCCTGACGCCAGACCATGCGCAGGAAACGCCGTCTGGAGGGCAGCTTGCGCTGCGACGGATTGAGAAAAGCGTTTATGCCGTCGCCGAAAACATTGACGGCGACAACCGTGACGACGATCATAAGGCCGGGCGCGAGCGCCAGGGCCGGATAAGCGGCGATCAGTATGCGCCCTTCTTCAAGCATCGCGCCCCAGTCCGCCGTCGGCGGCGTGACGCCGAGCCCCAGGAAGGACATGGCCGAGAGGTCGAGTACCGCGTAACCGATATCGAGCATCATCTGCACAACGAGCGTCGACAGGATATTCGGGAGAATTTCTTTGAGCATGATATGCCCGCTTGAAAAACCGATCGATGTCGCCGCCTCCACATAAACTTTATTTTCCTCCACAAGCGTCATGGAGCGCGTCAGCTTCGTAAGCATCGGAACGTACAGAATACCGAGCGCGATGACCACCGTCGTGATGCCGCGCCCGAAGACGGCGACAAGCACAAAGGCGAGCAGCAACGAAGGAAAACTCAGGAGGACATCACATGCGCGGCTGATGATTTTGTCGGCCCATCGCCCGAAAAAGCCGGAGAGCAGGCCGAGCGGAATGCCGATGACCGCGGAGATGGCGACGATGCAGACCGCCGATAAAATCGTCGTACGCGATCCGAAGAGCAGCCGGGACAGCATATCGCGCCCGGTCGCGTCCGTACCGAGCCAGTGCGCCGGCGACGGCGGCGACAATGTGTTCGGCAGATCCACCGCGTTCGGGTCGTACGGCGCGAGCAGCGGAGCCAGCACCGAGCAGACGAGAATCAGGAGCAGGATCACGCCTGAGGCAATGACCGGCGCCGTGAAGAAGCTGCGCATCTGCTCTTTTCGAAGTTCGCGGTCGTTCACAGCGCGCGCACCCTCGGGTCGATAAGCCCATAGACAATATCGAGGATCGTCGAGATCGTCAAAAAGATGAAAACGATCAGCATCGTGATGCCCTGCACCACCGGATAGTCCGAACCCTGCACCGCCGATATAAGGATGCTGCCGATCCCCTGGAGAGAGAAGACCGTTTCGACAAGCACGGAGCCGACGAGCAGAATGCCCACCTCAAGACCGGTGATCGTCACAACCGGGATGATCGCGTTGCGAAAACAGTGCTTCCAGATGATCGCATTCCTGCCCATGCCTCTCGCCCTCGCCGCCATGAAATAATCGGACTGGAGCTCTTCCGTCATACCGGCCTTCATCACGCGCGAGAAAAACGCAATCAATGAAAAGGAAAGCGCAAGCGCCGGAAGCGAAATGCGCTGCAGAAATTCTCCGAAAGTGGTTGCCGACCCCACAAACGAGAAACCCGGCGCGTGTACGGAAAGAAACCAGATCATGAGGATTGACGTAAGGAACGGCGGACAGGCGACCAATATGAGAAAGACAATGGACAGGATGCCCTCCTGCCATTTATGCCGTTTCACCGCCGAAAAAATTCCGAGGGGGATCGAAACCGCGACCCCAATCACCATCGCGAGGATGACGATACCGAGCGTTACGGGCATCCGCTGCGCGATCATATCGGAGACCGGCTGCCGGTATTGATAGCTTGTGCCGAAATCCCCCCGCAGCATTCCGGACGCCCAAATGCCGTATTGTTCGACCGGACTGCGGTCAAGATGGAATTCCTGCCGGATATTCGCCACCGTTTCGGCCGAACTTTGCTTGCCGCCGAGGATCACCGCGACGGGATCGGTCGGGCTGAGCCGGACAAGCACAAAGATAATCACACTGGTTGCGATAAGAACGAATATATACTGTAGAACTTTATTAAGCGCGTAACTTCGCATGATGAATTATCTTATCGAAATATGCCCCTATCGTCAATCGTTCCAGACTTCCGTATAGAAGCTCTTGACGAGCGCGACAGCGAGGTCGGCGGTCTTCTGCATATCCTCAAGATCGACGATGCCGACCGCCGTATGGACATAGCGCGACGGAATCGAAAGCCCGCAGGTCTTGACACCCGTGCCGCTGCGTTCGATCGCGAAACCGTCCGTCCAGGTGCCCATCAAATTATCCGGCTGCACCGGGATGTTTTCCCGGGCGGCGACTTCCTCAATGCGGTCAAGCAGATCCTCCGGTACGATCGTTCCGTACGGCGCGTCATCGCCCCAGTGAAACATCGTGACGGCGGGCCCGCCGCCGATCCGTACAGGCAGCTCGTGCGCTTCCGCATCAGGCACGCCGCCCGCGAGCGTTACGTCAAGTACGATACAAACATCCGGGTGTATGATAGCGGAGACAATATGCGCGCCGCGCGCGCCGACCTCCTCCTCTACGGAGCCGACCGCCGACACCGAAACCCCGCGAAAATCTTCCGCCGCAA
>WRFF01000174.1 GCA_009778945.1 Clostridiales bacterium
AATACCGGGCACGCAAGCACATCGGTTTCGGCGGCGATGGGGATCGCGGAAGCGAGGACGATCCGCGGCGAGGATTTTCACGTCGTCTGTGTGATCGGGGACGGGTCGCTTACCGGCGGGCTTGCCTACGAAGGCCTTGAAAACGTCGGGAACCGGAAGAGCAATCTCATTGTTATTTTAAACGACAACGAGATGTCCATCTCCCCGAACACGGGAAGCGTGGCGCAGCATTTGTCCCGGCTTCGCTCCTCGCAGGCGTATCAGCGCGCAAAGCAGCAGTTTCGGGAGCGTACGCAGAGCATCCCGAAAGTAGGCCAGCGGGTTTTCCGCGGCGCGGAAAGGATCAAGGAGATCATGCGCTACGCCGTGGTGCCCGGCTCACTGTTCGAAGATCTCGGGTTCACCTATTTCGGGCCGGTTGACGGCCATAATGTCAGGGAACTGGTCTCCCTTTTTGAGGCTGTGAAGCAAATCGAAGGGCCGACGCTCATCCATGTCGTTACGCGCAAGGGGAAAGGCTACCGCAACGCGGAGCAAAATCCCGAGAAATTCCACGCGATCGGCGCGTTCGATTCGGAAACCGGTATCGAGAAGTCCCGGCCTGAGCGTTGCTGGTCGGACGCGGCGGGCGACGCTTTGCTCGGGCTTGCGCAGGAAGACGAGCGCATTTGCGCCATCAGCGCGGCGATGACGGACGCGGTGGGGCTCTCCGCATTCGCCGCGGATTTCCCCGGCCGTTTCTATGATGTCGGTATTGCGGAGGAACACGCGGTGACGTTCGCGGCCGGCCTTGCGATCGGCGGCCTCAGGCCTTTTGTCCATATCTATTCGACTTTCCTGCAGCGCGCCTATGATCAGATCCTGATGGATGTCTGCGCGCAAAACCTGCCTGTCGTCTTTATGATTGACCGCGCAGGCAATGTAGGGAAGGACGGCGAGACGCACCACGGCGTCTTTGATCTGTCCTATCTGATGCCGGCGCCCAATCTCACGCTGATGGCGCCGTCGGATGAAGGCGAACTTCAGGCGATGATGCGGGCCGCGCTCGAAATGGGCACGCCCGTGGCGATCCGGTATCCGCGCGGCGCGGTTCGCGCGCGGCGCTTTGGATGGGACGCTGACCCAGATCAGCGCGGCTGCGACGCGGCCGCTACGGCGAAACCGCCGATCCAGCGCGGCGTTTCCGCACGGCGCCTTCCCGGAACAGACGTGGAGGTCCGCGCGCTCGGAAAGATGGTGCAAATCGCGCTTGACGCGGCGGCGCTGCTCGGCGCGCGCGGCATATCCTGCGGTGTTGTGGATGAACGCTTTGTAAAGCCTTTGGGCCTGCAGGGCGAAGACGGGCTGCTGTCCGCCGGGGAACGCTGCCGGCTGCTCGTCACGATAGAAGACAATGTGGCGACGGGCGGCTTTGGAGAGGCGGTCTGCGCCGCGCTGAACGAAAGCGGGGCGCAGGCGCCGGAACTGCTTACGCTCGCCTGGCCCGACGCGTTTTTGCCGCAGGGGGATGTCGATGAATTGTTCGCGCTTTACGGGCTCGACGCGCCGTCTGTCGCGGAGAAGATCGAGGCGCGGCTCGCGGACGCGCCGCCGGCGCCGCAAAAAGCGGGATGAAGGAGCGGCTTGATATCCTGATGACGGCGCGCGGCCTTTGCCCCTCGCGCGAAAAGGCCCAGGCCTGGCTCATGGCCGGCAGCGTGCTTGTAGACGGGCAGCCGGCATGGAAGCCCGGCACAAAGGTAGACACGGACGCGCGGATCGAGCTCAAACAGGACCCCGTCCCTTATGTAAGCCGCGGCGGATTGAAACTTGAAGCAGCCCTGGATGTCTGGGAGATCAATCTTAAGGACGCGGTATGCGTCGATATCGGCGCCTCTACGGGCGGATTTACGGACCTGATGCTGCAGCGTGGCGCGAAACGCGTCTACGCTCTCGACGTCGGCTACGGACAGCTTGATTACAAACTGCGGAACGATGCGCGCGTCGTCGTGATGGAGCGCATAAACGCGCGTTATCTGCCCGAAGGCGCGATTCCGGAACCGGCGGGTTTCGTGAGCATAGATGTTTCTTTTATCTCGCTGAAACATATACTGCCGGTGGCTGCGAGGCTATTGAAAAGGAATAACGAAGAGAGCAAAGAGACCGATTCGCTCGCAGCCAATTCGTTATCCGGCTCTGCTGCAACATTCGCGGTCACTGCCGCATCTGTTCCTTCTATTGTCGCTTTGGTTAAACCCCAGTTTGAGGCGGGACGGGAGCAGGTCGGAAAAGGCGGCGTCATCCGCGACCCCGCCGTCCATACGGAAGTCGTGGGGAAGGCGCGGAGTTATGCGGAAGAAAACGGCCTCTCCGTCTGCGGCGTTTTGGATTCGCCGATCCTCGGCGCGAAGGGAAACAAGGAATTCCTGTTATGGCTAAAATAACGCCGATGCTCACGCAATACCAGGAGATCAAGGCGCAGTTTCCGGACTGCATCCTGTTTTTTCGCATCGGCGATTTCTATGAAATGTTCTTTCAGGACGCGGTTGACGCGTCCGAAATCCTGGATATCACCCTTACGAAAAAGCATATGGGCGGCGAAGGGGATCCGCCGCCGCTCTGCGGCGTACCGTATCACGCGGCGGAAGCCTATCTTGCGCGGCTGCTCGCCGCCGGGCGCAAGGTCGCGATCTGCGACCAGACGGAGGACCCGGCGCTTGCGAAAGGGCTTGTCCGCCGCGAAGTGACGCGCGTCCTGACGCCGGGCACCGCTACGAGCGAACTCATGCTGTCACCCGATTCCAACAATTACTTGGCGGCGCTTTACCTGCCCGAAACAGACGGGTACGGACCCGCGCCCCAGCGGGGAAATTCCGTCCGCGCGGCGCGCGGCGCGCTGGCGTGGATCGATCTGTCCACAGGCGAGTGCGCGGCGGCGGCGCTTTCCCCGTCCGCCCCGGAGGCTATGGGCAGCGTTCTCTTCACGGAGCTGGCGCGGCTCGATCCGAGTGAGATCGTGCTCTGCGCCGAAACGGACGCCGAGTCTTCCCGCGAAATCGCGGAGATTGTGGCGCGCGAAACCGGCGTCATGACGAGCGAACGGCCTTCGAGCGATTTTTCCGAAGGAATGCCCGGCCCCAGTGTGCCTGATAACGAAGGCATGGCGGATACGCTGAGGCGCGCCGCGGCCGGGCTGCTTTCGTATCTTCGCTATACGCAGCAGGACGAACGGTTTGATCTCGGAAAGATGCGCGTACGCAGCGTCTCCGACCGCATGGTCCTGGGGCGGGAAACGCTTCGCAACCTCGAGTTGACGGAAACCCTGTCGGGAAGAAGCGAGCATAGAAACGAAGGGACGCTGCTTGGCGTACTCGACAAAACGAAGACCGCTATGGGCGCACGGCTTCTGAAAAGCTGGATTCGCGCGCCGCTTATACGGCTTCCGGAGATTCTTGTGCGTCAGGATGCTGTTTCCGCGTTGCTTGAGGATGTCTTTGGGCGAAACCATATCCGCGAAGAACTCCGCCGGGTCTATGACCTCGAACGGCTTTGCGGGCGCTTGGCGGCGGCCACGGCGAACGGGCGCGACCTGCTCGCGCTCCGGCGGAGCCTGTCGGCCGTCTCCGCCGTGCGCGCGAATCTGCCCGAAGGGAGCGTATTGCTCGCAGC
>WRFF01000175.1 GCA_009778945.1 Clostridiales bacterium
CGCCGGCCAAAAGGCGGCAATGCTTGAGATGACCGGCACACCGGAGGAAAATGTCTGGAATGGGGCGTCCGGCCTGCAATTTTCCGTTGCAACACTGCGCCTTCTTGCGGTACAATAGTAGTTCAGAATTAGTTGGAGACCCAACCCGATTCGCTTCGTAAATCAGGATAAATGTACAAAGGAGATTATGAAACAGGGAAAACTGATTGTGCTGTCAGGCCCGTCGGGGACGGGAAAGGGAACGATCTGCAAACAGCTGTTGCCGGGTGCGGACGCGGTTTTGTCCGTTTCGATGACGACGCGCGCTCCCAGGCCCGGCGAAGAAGAGGGAGCCAGTTATTTCTTTACGGATCGGGAAAAGTTTTCCGAGCAGATCCGGGGAAACGGGTTTCTGGAATACGCCGAGGTGTATGGAGAGTACTACGGGACGCCGCGCGGGCCGGTTGAGACACATCTGCGTGCGGGGCGCGATGTGATCCTCGAGATCGATATGCAAGGCGCGATGCAGGTGAAAGCCGCTTTCCCCAGAGGGATCTTTATTTTCATTATGCCGCCCTCCATGGCTGAACTGCGGCGGCGCATTGAAAGCAGAGGTTCGGAATCCCCCGAGCAGATCCGGGAACGCCTGCGCAAGGCGGAAGCGGAAATCGGGTATCTCTGGAAATATGATTATGTGGTCGTCAATGACGATCTGGACCGCGCGGTCGGGGATGTGAGCGCGATACTGCGCACGGAACGCCTCCGGGTAAACCGGGCGGCGGAAGGCATCTTGGACCGCTTCCAGCGGGAAACCGTTTGAAACCGCGGAATTGGTAGAAGAAGCAGGAGGAAGAAAAGGAGGAAGGAAATATGTTATTATCGCCACCTATTGATGTAATTAAGAAAAAAGCGGACAGCCGCTATACGCTTGTGATCATGGCCGCCAAACGCGCGCGCGACCTGATCGACGGGAAACCGGCGCTGGTCGAAGGGGATCCGAATGTGCCGCTTTCGGTTGCGGCGGACGAGATCGTCTCGGACGAAATCAGCTGGAAGCGCCCTGAATAATCCGGGAAGCGTTTCCGGTATGAGCCGGTATTTTCTGTACGAGGAGAAAGGCCTTTCCCGCGAGGCGCGAGCCGCGAGGCGGCAGGCTTTTTTTTCGGAATCCCTGACCTCGTTTTTAACGGAGGCATCCCGGGGCGGAGGGCCGGACAGGGCGGCGGCGCTTGCGGTGTTGCGTGAAGGCGGAGAACCCGCTGTCCGGTACAATTCCGCGGGGAAGCCGTATTTTTCGGATCCAGGGTTGACGGGCATATATTTCTCCGTTTCCGATACGGCCGGTTTGCGTGCGGTTGAATTCGCCCGGGAGGAAATCGGCCTTGACGCGGAGAACGCGGCGGCCCGCGGGCTCGACAAAGCCCGGATGCGGCGTCTTGCGGACCGCTGTTTTACGAAAGCCGAGCGCGAATGGCTCTGGGAAGCCGGCGAATGCCCGCGGACGCTTTCCGAATCCCTTTCGGAAAACGGGTTCGCGCCGGGTACGCCGGACCGGTTTTTCTGGCTGTGGACGCGCAAGGAGGCCTATGTGAAATTCACGGGGCGCGGAATCGCGCAGGGCCTGAATACGTTTTCCGTATTGGACGATGCGCCGGCGCGGATCGAAACGGGCCGGGCCGACGGATATAAGGATATCATCGTATCCTCTTGCAGGATGCTTTGCGCGGGCAATGGGGACGGTTCCTGCGGCGCTTCACGCTTGCGTGAGCCGCAGGAACCGTCCCCATTGCCCGCGCAGGAGGTTTTCTTATGACGCCGCGGAACGGAACCGAAGCGGAGCGGGCGCTCGAAAAGGCATTTGCCTTTCTTGAACGGCAGGGCCGCACGGAAGCCGAGGTGCGGGAGCGGCTCGTGAAGGCGGGCTTCGGCGAGGAGGCAAGGGACGCCGCGCTCGCGAAGTTGATAGAGCTGGGCTATGTGAACGACGCGGATTACGCGGCGTGCTATGTGGAATCGCTGATTGCAAAAGGCCGCGGACGGCTGCGCATCCGCGAGGGGCTTCGGCGCAAAGGGATCCCGGAAGAGCTTGCGCGGAACGCAACGGAAGACGCGTACAGCCATGCGCGGGAAACGGAGACAGCTCTGGAAGCGGCGCGGAAAGCGTTTTCCGAACTCCCGCGGGAGTTGATCGAAACGCAGCCGCGCAGGGCGGCGGAAAAGGTGGGCCGCCGGCTTGTGGGACGGGGTTTCCCGTACGAGATCATCGGAGAGGTTATGGAACGGATCCGGAATGAATAATCAGGTAGCGGCGACACTCCCGCCGGATATTCATTTTCAGCGTAAGCCGGATTGACAGAATTATAGAAGAAAATGCTTAAAAATTTTAAGCAAAAAGCCACAATTTTATGGTACAGAAACGTCGCCGGTGTTTTTGTGATATAAAGACGTAGATGAGAAAAAGTCAAAGGAGAGCAAGAAAGAGAAGGGCATGCAAAAAAATAGGATCAGAAATTTGGACGAGAGGCCGGTCAGCGCCGTGCAGGATGCGCAGGCGCAGCGCTGGGAAACGGAAGGGCTGCTGAAGCGGTGTACGGAAGACAGGCAGGACCGGCCGGCGTATATTTTTTATGAAGGGCCGCCGACGGCGAACGGGCAGCCTGGAATCCACCATGTGCTTGCGCGCACGCTGAAGGACAGCGTCAACCGGTACTGGACGATGAAGGGGTATTATGTCCCGCGCAAAGCGGGCTGGGATACGCACGGGCTGCCGGTTGAAATCGAAGTGGAAAAGGAACTCGGATTTTTTGAGAAGGGCGATATCGAGCGTTACGGCATCGCGGCGTTCAATCAGAAATGCCGTGAGTCCGTCTTCAAATACGAGGGAATGTGGCGTGAAATGAGCCGCCGCATGGGATTTATGGCGGATATGGATCATCCGTATATCACGCTTGACAACGATTATATCGAGACAGGCTGGTGGATTCTGAAGAGGTTTTTCGACGAGGGGCTGATCTATGAGGGCTACAAAATCCTGCCGTACTGCCCCCGGTGCGGGACGGGCCTCGCGAGTCACGAGGTGAGCCTCGGCTACAAGGAGATCGTGACGCAGACCGTGACGGCGGCGTTCAGGCGGAAAGGCGCCGACGATGAGTTTTTCCTCGCGTGGACGACGACCCCGTGGACGCTCGCAAGCAATGTGTCGCTGACGGTCGGGCCGGAAGTTGTCTATGTGCGGGCGCGGATCCTGCCGGCGGGCGAGCCGGTGGACGAGGGCGCGAAACCGTTCGGGCAGCCGCTTTCGCATAGCTTGGATTTCCGGCGTGCGAACGGCGGGAAAACGTACTGGGTCGCGCGTTCTTTGGCCGACCGTGTGCTCGGCGAGGGTTTGTACGAGGTGATTGAGGAGCGGCGCGGCGCCGAAATGGAAGGCATGGAATACGAACAGCTCATTCCGTTTGTGGACGTCTTCGCGGGCGCGAAGCCGGACGCGCGGGCCTTCTTCGTAACGACCGCGGATTACGTGGGTGAGGAGGACGGTACGGGCATCGTACACAGCGCCCCGGCGTTCGGCGAGGACGACTATCAGAC
>WRFF01000176.1 GCA_009778945.1 Clostridiales bacterium
GCGGCGCACGGTATCGCCGTTCATCAGGAAATATGAAGACTTGGCCAAACGGTAGCAGGAGGAAATCTTTGCCGGGGCAAAGGATTGGAGGATATTTGAGAATGAACACATAGAATAGGCTGCTCCCTCTGGCACCAAAGTGGTCTTAGAGGCATTGGCACGTATGAGGAATATCATATGACACATCTTTTCAGAAAAACCCAGAACAACTTGACACCGTCATCCATATCTAATGTGGTGACCTTTTTGGTCAAGTCAGGTGCTATATTTGAGATTGGCTTTTGCATTTGAGGTACTGCTTTCAAAATGATCATCGCAAAAATATAATCTATCTGACGTGATGGATTGAGAGCGGTATTTGATTAAAACCCTCAGCGTTAAAAGGGAGCACCTATGTCAATCTGATTCTTAACAAAATCATCTATATTCTTTTTCAGCTTGTTGTCTTTCGAATACTCGCTGAAATCATCATTTAGAAGCTTTACAAGCTGCTCTACCGTCACTGTGTTTTCCGGATTGCGGTCATTGTAGAATTTCACATCATATTCAAGCAAATTCTTATTGTATGCGGAAATTTCCGGATGGATCATCTTCCCATCCGCGATTGTGATCGCCCCGTATACGCCGGTTGCCCTATATATCTTAGCAAGATTCGCCGTTTCCACATGGTTTGCCGCTTTAGCTTTGGTGGCTCTTCGTATGTCGGCCATTTGTCTCGAAACGCTGTCGAGGGCGTCATCCATAATCCCTTGCGGCGATCTGAATTGATACATTTCAATCACCCTGTCCATTCGCCAAATCCCTTTACCGCTATAGGCTTCGAGTATGTAGTCATACACATCGCCATGTTCCGCATGTATCAACTGCATATCCGCCATCATACTGTTGGGAGACCATCCGTAGCCCGTCTTGCAGTACAGCATCACATTGGTCAAAAGCTGTACGCCAAACTGTGTCGAAGCGAAATGGTCATCCGTTACCCACACAGCGTGATCTTTTGCATCTTGTGCCACCGTACCGCTAATTTCAAACCCCTTTTTGATCTTCTGCATGTCCGTCTGCACCTGCTCCATAAGCCACGGGATGTTCTGTTCTCTGTACCTGTTCGTCATCTCAATAAATACGGGGCTCAGCAGGCTGCGTATATGCAGGGGGACGCCGGTATAGCTGCATTCTATAAACATCGTCAGATTTTCTGCGGCTTTATCCCGATCCGTCGGAATTTCGCCCAGAAATATGTTGTACATCTGTATTATCTCATCGTATTGCGCATCGCTGATCTCGGTTTTCGGCGCCGCCATAATCGCCCGCAAATATTCCCAGTTTGGCGCTCCGCCAGACATAAGTTCCCGGTTTTCTATTTGATCAATTTGCTTGGGCATATGACTCACTGTTCCAACCGCCGCAACCGCAATCACAGCAGCGACAGCAATGCACACAGCCCCGAGGAGTTTCTTTTTTATTACGTTTTTTTTCATTCCTACTTTCAAGTCTTTCATCCGGAATCTCCCAACTAAAAATTGCTTTTTATGATTCTTTATACAGGTTTCCGGTTCGCGAAGCCCGCGATTGACTGCGCAAAACCGCCTCGTATCTTTAACATATTCTGTACATTCCGAAGCGGGGACTCTTCGGCGCCCCTCACGGTTATCTTGTAGTCCGCCGTACCGCGGCCGCAGGCCAGGGCCTGAATTATTTTAAAAACCCGGAGGCCGGCGCGAACGCCCGCGCTGTCCTTTGCGATATCGGTCATCGTGCTGTTCACGGTATAGGGCCGGGCAGGCTCCTCTTCGGGCGTGAAGCCGAGCGCCTCTATCCAGTCTGCGCGCGGGCAGTCCCCCGCAAGCGGCCGATACCAGCCCTGAGGCTTTGCGCTCCAGGTCTCGCCGTCTACCCGCACAGAGGCCGTACAGGGGCCGACCTGGACCGCATATTCCCCCGCGTACACACGCCATCCCCCGTCCCACACCGCAAAAGAGCGGTCATTCAGCTCAAAGCAAATTTCCCGGCTCTCTCCGGGGCCCAGAAAGATCTTCTCAAACCCTTTCAGTTCGCGCACGGGCCGGTGGATACCGTCCTGCGGCGCCCGCACGAACAGCAGGACCGCCTCGCCCCCGAACCGGCCACCGCTGTTTGTCACCGTGACATGCGCTTCCGTTCCCGTAACAACAAGATCATGATAGGAAAACGCCGTATAGGAAAGTCCCGCGCCGAACGGGAAGCGCACCGGTTTTTCGGCCTTCTCATAATACCGGTAGCCTGCGTAGATCCCCTCTCTGTATTCCGCGTTTCTATTGGGAGCGCCGTAAAAGGGGGCGCTCGCGCAGTCCTCATAGCGCAGCGGCCAGGTCTCCGCCAGCCTGCCGCAGGGATTGGCGCGCCCTGTCAGAAGATTTGCAAGCGCGGCCGCGCCGGCCTGGCCGGACAGCCCCATATACAGCACGGCTTTCACCTCGCCGGCCCACGGTGTTTCCACCGCGCCGCCGCAGCAAAGGACGACCGCGATATTCGGATTTACCTTCGCCGTTTCGGCAATGAGGCGGTTTTGCCCCTCGGGCAGGCCCAGGCACGCGCGGTCGTACCCTTCCGACGTGTCCACGTCCGGCAGCCCGGCCACGATGACGACGGTTTTCGCTGACTTCGCCAAAGACAGCGCTTCGGCGATCGTTTCTTCCGTAGCGTTCCCGTCTTTGTCGCAGCCCGCCGCGTAGGGGACGTCCGGCCACAAGCTTCGCAGGGATTCGGTCTTTACCGGATTGACCCGGCTGCTGCCGTTCCCCTGAATGGGGAACGCGTCCGCAAAACGGCCGATGAGGGCAATGCCTTCTTTCGCGCAAGGCAGCAGGCCGCCGTCGTTTTTCAGCAGCACCGCGCTCTCTTCCGCGATGCGGCGCGCAAGCCCATGCTGTCTTTCCAAGTCCACGGCAAACGGGCGCGCCTTGAGCGCCTCGTCCCGCTCCTTCGCAAAACGAGCCACGCGCGCCGCGCTGCCGTCTATAAAGCCTTCGGGCAGTTCCCCTGTTTCGGCTGCCAGGCGCGCAGCCTTTTCTCCATAAGCGTTTCCGCCGGGCATGACGAGGTCGCAGCCGGCCTCAAACGCTTTGCTTCTGTCGTTCAGGGCCCCCCAGTCCGTTACGACGAGCCCGTCAAACCCCCACTCGCCGCGGAGGATATCCGTCAGCAACCGGCGGTTATCACTGCAGTAGACGCCGTTTATCCGGTTGTAGGCGCACATCACAGAAGCCGGGGCCCCCTCCTTTACGGCGATCTCGAAGGCCGTCAGGTAGAGCTCCCGAAGCGTCCGTTCGTCAAGGATGCTGTCGGAAGTCATGCGAAAATATTCCTGGTTGTTGCAGGCGAAATGCTTCAGGCAGGCGCCGACGCCCGTGCGTTGCGCGCCCGCGATATAGGCCGCGCCCAGCTTCCCCGACAGATAGGGGTCTTCCGAAAAATACTCGAAATTCCGGCCGCAAAGCGGATTGCGTTTGATGTTCACGCCGGGCCCCAAAAGCAGCGCGACGCCCGCCGCGCCCGCCTCTTCCGCGATCCCCGC
>WRFF01000177.1 GCA_009778945.1 Clostridiales bacterium
CGGATGTCTTCCGGGTCTATTGCAGTATCATCCGAATCGGTTACTTCGTTACCGGGACCGGCGACAGCCGGTTCCTTGTCCCCGTCGCTTAGCTCTCCGCTCTCCCCGCGCGACTTTTTCTTCGCCGCCATTTCTCCGCTCGCGGCGGCGCCCGCCGCGCCGTACCTGTCCGGGTCGTAAGCCCGCCCGCGCGCGTAGCGCCTGTTGCCGACCCTGCTTGGTTCATACTTTTCTTCCTGCGGCGCGTGTTTCTTCTCCCACTCCGCCGCTCTTTCGATCTGCCCCTGCCTATCGCTCTTATGCTTCTTTTTCTTTGAGACATTGGGGTTCTTCTCGACGACGCCCTCGGCCTTTTTCCGCTCCGACTCGAGCCGCTTTGCTTCTATCTCGGCTTCCTTTTTATTGCGCTCTCTATTTCTCACTTCGTCCTCGGCGTCAAGTATCCGCGTATATCTCTTTGTCAGCCAGAGATCCTGCCCGATCTGGAGGACCGTGCCGATCGTCCAGTAAAAACCGAGCGCCGCAGGGAACATAAAGCCGAAAGCGACCGACATAAGGGGCATCATCGTCATCATGGTCTGCATGGACTTGCCCGCGCCCTCAGGATCCGGCGGTGGCGATACCTTCCGCATTATCGCGGACGAGACGAACTGCATCCCGCCTGAAAGAAAGGGGATGAGAAAAAGCCCGAATCCGGCCAGCCAGGTACCGTAAAGCGCTATGTCAGAATTCCACAGGAAATCCCATTGGGGCGTTATGCTGAGATCGAACATCCCCAGGTGGAAATCGATATACCGCAGCCCTTCTATCCCAAGATTTCTAAAGTAGTCCCAGTGCAGGCCGATCTCCTGGGCAAGGTGGATCTCCGCGTAGGCGCCCTCGAATTCCCGCGTGACCCCCAGCCTCTCAAGAGTGGTGAAAATCAAGCTGCCCTTCTCCAGATACTCGCCTGCCACGCCCATCATAAAAGTCAGCGGCTGGCGGATAACGTAGAAAAGGGCAAGCAGTATCGGCAGTGGCATTAAGCTCCATATGCAACCTGCCCCGGGATTCGCGCCTTCTTCCTTATACAGCTTTGTTGTTTCTTCAGTCAGCTTCGCTTTGTTGGCGCCGTGCTTCTTCTGCAGCTCCGCGATCATCGGCTGAAGCCGGGTCTGCCTCATTTGACCGCGCTTGCTTTTCATCTGAAACGGGAGCATGATGACTTTCACAACGATTGCAAAAATGAGTATTGCCAACCCATAGTTGCCTACAAGGTCATATATGAACATCAAAAACTGGCCAAACGGTCTTGCGATAAAGTTGAACATAATAGCTCCTGGTATTAAATTTTTAGTACGTTGCCGTTTATGGCACGGGGTCGTAACCGCCCTTGTGGAAGGGATGGCACCTGAGTATCCGCCGGAGAGCGAGGAAGCTGCCTTTGCCTGCGCCGTATTTTTCAAGGGCTTCCAGGGCGTAGGCGGAACAGGTGGGGAGATAGCGGCAGTGCGATGCGGACAAGGGCGACACGTGTTTCCTGTAAAACACCACGATTGCGATGAGCGCCCTTTTCACTTTGCCGCCTCCGTCTCACGTCCGCGCCGGTTCTGGGCGGCGGGGACGCCGCCGGCCGTCAGGTTGAGTTTTTTGATAAGCGAAAGGATAGAAGATTGAAGTTCAAAAAAACCCGCATACCGGCTTCTCATTCTGGCGACGATCACGATGTCGTAACCCGTTGAAAACTTCTCCTCATTCGTGCGGTAGATCTCCTTGAGCCTGCGGCGTATCCGGTTTCTCTGCACGGCGCCGCCGAGCTTTGCGCTGACTGTTATCCCGAGGCGGTTCTCCGCCTTGCCGTTTCGCCGGCAATATACTACGGCGCATTGCGACGCGGCGCTCTTCCCCTTGTTGTACAGCCTCTTGAATTCATGGTTCTTTTTCAGCGACGTTGTAAATTTCATTATGCCGGATTACGCCGAAAGCGTGGCTCTGCCCTTGGAACGCCGGCGGGCCAGAACTTTCCTGCCGTTTCTTGTAGACATCCTCTTTCGAAAACCGTGCTCTTTCGAGCGCTGCTTTTTTTTCGGCTGATACGTTCGAAACATCGTTGCACCTCCCTGCTCGATGGTGTTATCTTCCATGGCCCCGCTATAAGGCGGGAACCGCCGGATACATATTTTCCGTAAATGACCGATGCGCCCGCAACGCCGGTTGCCTGTTATTTGCGCCTTTATGGGCGGGGCGCGAATCAGTCGGTTACACGGAAATGAATTATATAACACCCTAATATATCCTGTCAACTTTTTTCGCCGAACAGCGATTATGGGAGGCAGGGAATATTACACATCACGCCCTCTCTTGCGTCAGCCGCTACACTGCATCCTTTATCGCTCGATGACGCATCCATGCGTCAACTCGCGCGCTCCGGCATCCGTGCCTACGCTTGCAGGCTGCATTTGCAGCGTCTGACCGGAGGGCGTGAAGTGTAACGGGGATTTTTGTCCTGCCGACCTTGACAAAAAGGGGAAAATCGGAGAGAATAACTGTATATTGACCCTTCACGGTTTCCGCGCGGGGAAACCAGACATGAGGTGATAAATGCTAATAATTAGTTACGACGCCGTCGGGGACAGCGATTTCGAGCGCCTGATGGAATACCCCGCGTTTTCGGCGCTTGCGGGACAATCGGCGGTTTTTCGCGGCGTCCCGACAATGTGCCCGAGCAACACATACCCGGTCCACACATCTATCGTGACCGGGGTATTGCCGCGCATCCACGGCCTTCGGTCGAACACCGAGCCGTTCCCCCAGCGGTCCCCGGTCTGGAATAACCACGAATCGTCTATCAAAGCGCGCACCCTCTGGCAGGCGGCCGCGGAACAGGGCGTCAAGACAGGGACCGTCTTCTGGCCGGTGACCGGGTATTCGAAAACCATACGCTATAATATCCCCGAGATGATGCCCCGCCCGGGGAAGAACCCCCTATTCACACTGCTATGGGCAGGAAGCCTGTGGTTTCAATTGCTCATGCTCCTGCGGCACTGGAAATTGCTCAAGGGGCTGGATCAGCCCGCGCGTGACAACTTCGCCGCAGCGTGCATGGCGGATATCCTGCGCAAACGCAAACCGGGGCTCGCGCTGATGCACCTGACCGCTTTCGACTCGATCTGCCACAAATATGGAAGGACTTCCGACGAACTGAACGAAGCGTTTGAAGCGCTTGACAGGAATCTGGCGATCCTCCTGGAGGCTGCGGGGGACAGGGACGTCATGATACTCTCCGACCATAGCCAGATAGACGTCCGGACCCCGACGGAGCCGAACCGCATCCTTGTAGAGGCGGGGCTGATGAGCAGGGAAGAGGACGCCTGGATCCCCGGCGAGAGCGGGTGTTTTATAGAGTGCTGCGGCGGAACGGCGTTTTTCCATGCGGGAAGCCTTCCGGAAAGCAAAATTGCTCAAGTGCGTGAGCAAATTGAGCAAAGCGAAGGATTCCGGAGATTTTTGAGCGCGGAGGAAATGAGCGATTCGGGATATGGCGAC
>WRFF01000178.1 GCA_009778945.1 Clostridiales bacterium
GGAACGAAAGACGGCGTCACGGCGCTGCAGATGGACATTAAGGTGCACGGGCTTTCCCGCGAGATCATGCGGCAGGCGATCATGCAGGCGCACGAAGGCCGCGCGTTTATCCTCACGCAGATGTTGGAGGAGATCGCGGAGCCGCGCCCGGATGTCAGCCCGTATGCGCCGCGCATCGAATCGATTCAGATCGATCCTGAGGATATCGGCACCGTCGTCGGCAAGGGCGGCAAGACGATCAACGGCATTATCGCCGCGACGGGCGTCAAGATCGATATCGACGAAACCGGGCTTATCTCGATTGCTTCGACCGAGCCGGAAGGCATGAAGAACGCGATCAAGATGATCGAACTTCTTTTGAAGGAGCCGGAAATCGGCGAAGTGTACGAAGGGACGGTCACCGGCATTAAGGAGTTCGGCGCGTTTGTTGAGATCCTGCCTGGCAAGGAAGGCCTCCTGCATATCTCCGAGATGGAGAAGCACCGCGTCGACCGTGTCGAAGACGTCATGAATATCGGCGACAAGGTCACCGTCCAGGTCAAGGGCCTGGACGAGCGCAGCGGCAAGATCAGCCTGACGCGCAAAGCGCTGTTATAAGCGCGCGCCATGCCGAATCAATATACCTTATCAAACGGAATCACTGTCATCACCGAGCGCCTTGCGCACAGCCCGTCGGTTACGGTCGGCATTTGGGTGCGCGCGGGTTCGGTGGATGAGGAGAAAAATGCGGGGGTCTCGCATTTCATCGAGCATATGCTTTTTAAGGGCACGAATACCCGCGGCTGGCGGCAGATCTCCGAGGATATCGAAAAACTCGGCGGCCAGATCAACGCGTTCACGGGAAAAGAGGCGACTTGTTATTATGTAAAGACGCTCTCGGAGCATCTCCCGGATTGCCTCGCCGTCCTGGCCGACATGCTGACGGACTCCGTCTTTGACGAGGCGGAGATGGAGAAAGAGAAGGGCGTCATCCTTGAGGAAATCAAGATGATCGAGGATGTGCCGGATGACTGGGGACACGATCTGATCACGGAAGCGATTTTTCGGGGCGGCTCCTTGGAGCGCCGGATCATCGGGACGCGCGAGAGCGTTTTGGGGATTTCGCGCCGGGACGCGCTCGATTATCTGGCGGCGCGTTACACGCCGGACGGGATCGTTGTCAGTGTCTGCGGCCTGTTCGAGGAGGACGCGCTGCGCGCAGTTCTGGAAAAATTTCTCGGAGGGCTCCGCGGGCGGCAGGCGCCGCGCGTGTTCCGTCCGGATCTCGGCGTGCCGGACAGGGACAGCCTCGTGCGCGACATAGAGCAGACGCATCTGTTTTTCGGAACAAAAGGCGTGCGCTACGAGGACGATGACCTCTATGTTTTTGATCTGTACGCGTCGCTGCTCGGCGGCGGCATGAGTTCGCGTCTGTTCACGGCGGTGCGCGAAGAAAAGGGGTTGGCCTACGCCGTTTACGCGGCGCAGTCATCCTTCACCGATGACGGGCAGTTTGAAATCTATGCGGGTGTTGCGGACGAAAAAGCCGAGGCTGCCGCTGCGGCGATCCGTGAGGAGGTCGCGCGGCTTGCGGAGGATAGCGTAAGCGAAGAGGAGCTCGCGCGCGTCCGCGAGCAGTACAAGAGCGCTACGATTTTCCGGCGGGAAAGCGGAAGCTCCCGGATGTTTTCGAACGGCCGCAACCTGCTGTTGACCGGCCGCTATTTTTCGGAAGAAGAGATCCTCGCGGGCGCGGACGCGGTGGGCCCCGCAGATATACGGCGAATTGCGGAGCGGCTTGCCGATTTTTCCGCTTACGCGGGCGTTGTGATCGGACCCCGCGCGGTGAATCCGGCCGGACTGCTCGGGCAATAGTCGGGTGACAGGAGATAGGATTATGGAAACCATCACGATACGCGTAACGGCGCAGGGCAGCCTGCCGGCGTACGCCACGGAAGGCGCGGCGGGAATGGATCTTCGCGCGTATCTTCCGGGAGGGGAGACGATCGCTCTTGAGCCGGGCGAACGGGCGCTGGTCCCAACCGGCCTGCGCATCGAACTGCCGATGGGTTTTGAGGCCCAGGTGCGCGCGCGCAGCGGCCTTGCGGTGAAGCATGGGATCGGGCTTACAAACGGCGTCGGCACGATCGACTGCGATTATCGGGGTGAAATCGGGGTGTCGCTGATCAACTTCGGCCACGAGAGTTTTTCGATAAACGACGGCGACCGCATCGCGCAGCTTGTGGTTTCAAGTTATGTAAAAGCCGAGCTTCTCCGGGTGGACTCGCTTGAAGAGACCGGACGGGGAGAAGGCGGTTTCGGGCATACGGGCGTCGCGTAACGAGCCAGAGGAAAGCCCCGATGCTCACAAGAGCGGACGCGGAAGACCGCGAATTCCAAATTCTTTCCCCTAACGCCGCAAAGGCTCGCGAATCGAAGGGACGGCTCAACTTTGAGCCGCATTGCGATATCCGCACGGATTTCCAGCGCGACCGCGACCGTATCATTCATGCCAAATCATTTCGGCGCCTCATGCACAAGACACAGGTATTCATTGCGCCGGAAGGCGATCATTTCCGTACGCGCCTGACGCATACGCTTGAGGTTTCCCAGATCGCACGCAGCATCGCAAGGGCGCTTCGGCTGAACGAAGACCTGACGGAAGCGATCGCGCTCGGCCACGATCTAGGGCATACGCCTTTCGGGCACGGCGGGGAGGCGGCGCTCAATGCCGTACATCCCGGCGGATTCCGCCATAATGAGCAGAGCCTGCGCGTGGCGGACCGTTTGGAAGCAAGCGCGCGGCGACAGGGGATGAACCTGACGATCGAGGTGCGCGACGGCATTCTGAACCATACGGGGCCGGGCGTTCCGATGACGCTGGAGGGCTGCGTCGTCAAGACCGCGGACCGCATCGCCTATATCAACCATGATATCGATGACGCGCTGCGCAGCGGCGTCATCCGCGCAGACGAGCTCCCGCGGGAGCCGATCGCCTATCTCGGAGGCACGACAAACGAACGGATCAATACGCTCATCCGCGACATGATTGCGCAGAGCGACGGGCGGGACGATATCCGCCAGAGCCTTGCGGCGGCGGCGGCGATGGACGAACTGCGCGGCTGGCTGTTTGGGCATGTTTATCTGAACCCATTGGTTAAGGCGGAAGATGAACTTCTTGAGATTGAGAAGACCGTCCAGGGGCTCTACACACATTTCCTGGCGCACAGTGAGGAATTGCCCGCCGAATACGCAAAGCTCATTCCCGAAGACGGTCTCGCGGAGGTCGTTAAAGATCATGTCGCCAGCATGACCGACCGGTTTGCGACGGATTTGTGGCGCTCGTTTTCCGAAGAATCGAGCGGCGGATTTCCTGAAATTTGAACGAAAACTTGAAAACGGACACGTTTTGATACATAACGTCACTATACGAAATTGCTTAAAAAAAACAGGGAAACTATCCTATA
>WRFF01000179.1 GCA_009778945.1 Clostridiales bacterium
AGTACTCCGTCATTCCCGAGCCCGAAATATTTTGCCCCCGCCACCGGGCCGCCTATCACATAAATCGCCTTGCCGCTTGCGTTGTATACCACCTTATTGCCGTCACCCTGAAAAACAAAATAGGCGCCGGGATTGCCGGCGGTACGGCTGTTCGCGGCCACTTTCCCGTTCGTGAGAAGGACAAGGTTCCCGTCGGCTTGCATGATCAACTGTTGTGTTTTGTCTTTGCTCAGCATATATTCGCCGGAGATCAGCATACTGCCGGGGAGCAGCATATCCCCTTTATCCGTGGCCGGTATGCCGCTTGCCGCTTTTGAGTTCCAAAGCGCCTTGCCGACCAAGGGATAGAGCACAAGGTTTCCGTCATTTTGCATGATGATATAGGCCCCGCCTTTGCTGCCCGTCTGGCTGTTCCAGAGCGCCGTAGAACCGAGATAGATGACAAAATTGCCATCCGGCCCAAACCTCGCAAATGCGCCGGTTTTCCCGCTCGTCTTTGTGCTGAACATAGCAGTCCCGAGGTCGTTGTATACCACGAGATTGCCGTCGCTCTGCATTTTCGCCGTGAAAAACCCGTTCTGGCTGGTCAGGGACTGTCCTGCTTGCAGATTCTGGTTCGCAATCAGCCGGTCGATCCCCTTTGAGGGGACCTGATTTGGGATGGCGCCGCTTGCCGCTTTCGAGTTCCAAAGCGCCTGGCTGGGTGGCGCTGACTTATAGATGACGAGGTTGCCGTCATCCTGCATTACGAGACAGCTGCCGCTGCCGCCCTTGCCGGCCGTGCCGCTGTTCCAGATAGCCGCCCCGCTTTGATACAGGACAAAATTTCCATCCCCCTGGAATTTTGCGTACGCGCCGGTTTTCCCTGCCGTATTTGTGATAAATATGGGGGTTCCGCCATTGAAAACCACGAAATTGCCGTCGCTTTGCATCTTCGCTTTGTATGTCCCGTTAGCGCTAACGATAGACTGTTCGGCAGTCAGGCTCTGCTCTGCCGCCAACCGGTCGGAACCTGCCGCAAGAGCCGTCAGCCCGCCGCCCTGCGGCTGCACGGCCGGGGTTGCCGCCCCGCCGCCCTGCGGCTGCGAGAGCCCGGCGGCTTCCGCGGTCTTTGTCACAAAGCCCTGCGCCACTTCCGTCTGGCTTGCATGTGTGGCAGATGGCACCACAAATACCACCGCCAAAACAAGAATAACGAATAGTACTGTTTTGTGTCCGTTTGACAGTCCCTTCTTTGTTTTCGACATTTTGCAACTCTCCTCTTCTGCAAGTATTGAAATAAGCGTTATTGAAACCAAATGCAGTTTTTATATCCGTTCTCTTCGCAAGTCATGTATTTTGTAAATTGTTAAATATTATATTAATAGTATTAGTATAAGTCAATACTAAATTTTTAGTCTATGTTTATATTTATATTTATAGTCTATGTTTGTGTTTCAGGTAAATGCATAGTTCAAGTACGGGAGAATTGAGACACAAGGATGGACAATATTTCAAAAATAGTAGGAGACCATGTCCGCGCTTATCGCAAAAAAGCGGGATTGAGTCAAGAAGAATTAGCGGATCGCGCGAATTTGCATCCTACCTATATCAGCCTTATTGAGCGCGGTGAGAAAAATGTCACACTGAAAAGTATCTATGTTATTTCCATCGCTTTGGATATTTCGCTTGAAGCACTCTTTGCAAATATCCCTCCCGAAAAGAATCCGCATACCATTCCTTCCGAATGCTACAACATTATTTTATCTATGACAGAAAAACAGCAGCAATCCGTATTGTGCATAGTCAGAGAAATTGAGAGGCTTCTGTAAATGCAGGCTATGTATTCCTGCTGCGGCGTTTGCGGCTGAGCCAGAGCGCAGAAAAGAGATTCGGAAAATCCAGCATCAGCAGGACCGCAAGTTTGAAACGTCCGCCCAGATATGCGTAACCCGGCGTATGCGTCATTGTGCGCAGGCGCTCCTGCAGTTCCCTTCGAAGAGCAAGATAGTCGGTCAAGCCGGGCGCACCCGAAGGCGCGGCGCCCGGTTTCGGGTGTTTGAGCCGGTCAATCTCGGTCACGCACCCGGTGAAATACCAGATGAAATGCCGGAACGCCGCCGTGACGCCGGCGCTTCTTTGGTCCGGCGGGAGGGCGGCCGCATAGTCGAGCAACACGCGGCTTGTCTCCGTCGCCGCAAGCAGCGCCTCCGGCGCGTGCGCGTTGGACTGGCTTTCCTCGCGGTACCTCCAAAAATAGAACGGTTTCTCAAAATACAGGACGCTTTCCGCTTTCGAGAAAAGCGCCAGATTGACGGGTACGTCCTCGGCGCTGTCGGTCTTTGAATCAAACCGGACGCCTTCGAACAGCGCGCGGCGGTAGAGTTTGTTCCAGACGGAAAACCAGATCGTCTCGCGGTGCTCCGCGGCCGTCCCCATATTGGTCAGCAGCTCGTAGATCGCATCCTGTCCGCTCATGGCGCGGAGCTGCCCTGTATCGACCTGCCGCAGGCTCCCGTCCGCCTGCTCGTCCGCCACGGTGCAGATCAGTATGGCAGAACCGGCATTGTTGTCCGCCGCGGCATGCCTTATCCCCGCCAGCATCAAAAATTTTTCATACATCCCCGGCAGCAGATAATCGTCGCAATCGCAAAACCCGATCCAGCCGCCCCGCGCGATCTCAAGCCCCGCGTTGCGCGCGGCGGACACGCCGCCGTTCTCCTTGTGCAGCACAACTACGCGCACGTCCTGCGCCGCCCATCCGTCACAAAGCGCGGCGCTTCCGTCCGTGCTGCCGTCGTCGACCAGAAGGAGTTCGATATGGGGATAAGACTGCGAGAGGATCGAACGGACGCATTCGTCCAAATAGGCTTCCGCGTTATAGACCGGTACAATGACGCTGACCGTCTCGCGTGAAGGGCCTTCCGCCGCCCGTTTATTGAATTCCCCTATCTCAGCCTTTTGAGGCATCGGGGAATACCTGCGGGATATACGCCGCGAGCGCCTCTTTCCACGGGCGCATGGCGTCGCCGACCGTGCAGCGCAGCATCAGGTGGTCCATCGCCGAATACGCGGGGCGCGGCGCCGGACGCGGGAACTCTTCGGTCGTGACCGGCTTCACCTTGCAGGGTTTTCCCAAAAGCCGGACGATCTCTTCGGCAAATTCATGCCAGGAGCAAATACCGTTTCCGGTGCAGTGATACAGCCCGTATTCTTCGGTCGCCGCAACCAGAAGCAGGTGGTGCGCCAGGTCATTCGCGTTCGTCGGGTTGCCGGCCTGGTCGCCGACGACGGTGATCTCATCCTGCGCCGAAGCGAGCTTGTGGATGGTCTTGACAAAATTGTTTCCGGTTTTTCCGTAGAGCCAGCTTGTGCGCACGATGAAATACCGGCCGCACGCGTTTTGCACCCAGGTCTCCCCGAGCAGTTTTGACTTGCCGTATACCGTCGCGGG
>WRFF01000180.1 GCA_009778945.1 Clostridiales bacterium
GATCTCCTCATGCCGTTCCGCCATCTCGGCGAACTGCTCGAAATACACGAGCTCCGACGGCGCGTCGATTTCCAGCGCTTTCAGCAATTCCTCAAAATCCATAATCGAGCCCTTCTCTTTCCGCTGCCTCTTCCAGATCGATACTTTTGAATGTTACGCGGAGATCCGTCCCCGCAAAGATGCGATTGATCATATTGACAAAATTCTCCGATAGGTCGCTTGCGTAAAATATATTATCCGCCCGCTTCGCGCCGGCCTCGCCCGATGCGAAGAGTTCCCGCCGCCCAAGCGCGTCGCGGATACTTTCGAGCATTTCCTCCGACGGGTCAATGATGCGCAAGCCCGGATAGAGCTTTGTGATATTGCGCCGCACAAGCGGATAGTGCGTGCATCCGAGCACCAGCGTATCGATCTCGTTATAGGAGAGGAACTGGTCCAAATAATACCGGAGCGTGAGATCCATGATTTCGTTTTCGATGATGCCCTCTTCGATCAGCGGCACCAGCGCGGGACAGGCCTGTTGGTAGATATCAAGCGCCGGATTGTACCGGAGAATCTTATGGGGGTAGGCGGCGCTGCGGATCGTCGCTTTCGTGCCGATCACCCCGATCCGGTTTTCGGGCGAACAGGTCTTCGCGACCGTATGGGAAGCGGGGCTGATGATGCCGAGGACCGGCAGCTCCGGGTGCCGGCGGCGGATCTCGCCGAGCGCGATCGAACTGACGGTGTTGCAGGCGATCGCGATCATCTTCACGTTTTGCTCCGCGAGGAAACCGGCGATCCCGGCGCCGAACGCGCGTATTGTCTTCTCTGCTTTCGAACCGTACGGCGTACGCGCCGTATCGCCGAAATAAATGATGCGCTCGTTCGGAAGCGCTTGCATCAGATACGGAATACACGTCAGGCCGCCAAGTCCCGAATCAAAAAATCCGATCGGACGATTATCCATATGTTCCTCTGTTTAATACCTCA
The DNA here is from genome assembly GCA_009778945.1 of Clostridiales bacterium. GTDB lineage: Bacteria > Bacillota > Clostridia > Peptostreptococcales > Anaerovoracaceae > WRFF01. Next base: position 973 of record WRFF01000180.1, read on the forward strand.
TTCCGTGATATATTAATATATTATATACAATATAATATTTTACATATTTTACAGCACTTCGAAGCGCTTGGCAAAACGAGGAGATGAAACATATTGGCAAAAAAGAGAGACGAGATAGACGATCGGTACAAATGGCATGTCGCGGAAATGTATCCGGACGAAGCGGATTGGGAGACGGATTACGCGCGCGTGCTTGAGATGGCGGCGGCGTTCCCCGGCTGCGCGGGGTCGCTTTCAGAAAACGGGCGGGCTTTGCTTGAAGCCTTTCGCGCGCGTGATGAGCTTTGGCGCCAGGCGGAGCATCTGTTCGTCTACGCGCGAATGCGCCGCGACGAGGACAACGCCGCGCCCGCCTATCAGGCGTTGACGGACCGCGCGCAGTCGTTGCTTGCGAAAGTCGCCGCGCAGACCGCTTTCTTCGTCCCCGAGCTCACGGAAATCCCAAAAGAACGCATGGACGCGCTGCGGGAACAGGAACCGGCGCTTGAAACGCAGTATGCTTACGTTCTGCTGCAAATCGAACGGCAGAGCGCCCATACCTTGCCCGGCGAACAGGAAACGCTCCTCGCGCAGCTCGGCGAAGCGCTTGACGCGCCCGGCGAGATTTTCACCATGCTGAACGACGCGGATATGGCCTTCGGTGAAGTCCTTGACGAAGACGGCCAAAAACGGGAATTGACGCATGCTTCCTATATCCGCTTCCTGGAATCCAAAAACCGGGACGTGCGCCGCGGCGCATACGAAGCCCTCTACCGGGTCTACGAAGCGCACAAAAACACGCTTGCCGCAAGTTACGGGTATGCCGTAAAGACAGATGCGATCACCGCGCGCATCCGCAACTATCCGTCTGCGCTCACGGCGGCGCTCTCCGGCGGCGATGTCCCCGAAGCTGTCTATACGAGCCTCATCGAGGCGGTGAACGGCGCGCTGCCGGCACACCACCGGTATCTGGCGCTGCGCCGCGGGATCCTGGCGGCGCGCGGCGACGGGCCGGCGGAAGGCGAAAAACTCGCCATGTACGACATCTACGCGCCGCTGACAGACGCGGACGAACAGGACGTCTCCTTCGAAGAAGCCGTATCGATCATGACGGAGGCGCTCGCGCCGCTCGGAAAAGCCTATACGGATAAGGCGCGGGAAGGGGCGCTTTCCGGTTGGGTCGATGTCTATGAAAACGAGGGAAAGAGCAGCGGCGCTTATTCGTTTGGCAGTTACGACAGCATGCCCTTCATTCTGATGAATTTCACGGGGAAGCTCAAGGACGTCTTCACGCTTGTCCATGAGATGGGCCATTCCATGCATTCGTATTACACGCGGGCCGCGCAGCCTTTCACCTACGGAAGCCACTCGATCTTTACGGCGGAGGTGGCGTCAACGGTAAATGAAAACCTGCTGGTGCGGCATCTGCTCTCGCGCGCGAAAGACGAGAGGGAACGCGCGCAGCTTCTGAACCTTTTCCTTGAAGAATACCGCACGACGGTCTTCCGTCAGACCATGTTCGCGGAATTTGAAAAGCAGACGCACGAAGCGGTTGAACACGGCGAAGCGCTGACCTGTGAAACACTTTCGGCGGCATACGGCGCGTTGAACGAAAAATATTTCGGGGATAGTGTTTTCACAGACGGCCTTATCCGCCTCGAATGGTCCCGTATTCCGCATTTTTACCGTGCCTTCTACGTCTATCAGTACGCAACGGGGTTTTCCGCGGCCTCGGCAATCGCGGAACGAATCCTGGCCGATCCGTCCGGTTCCGCGGCGAAAGACTATTTGCGCTTTCTGGAAACCGGCAATTCGGACGATCCGATCGAACTCCTGCGTATCGCGGGTATCCATATGGACCGCCCCGATACCGTACGGGCCGGGCTGAAGATGTTTGAAGAACTGGTCACTGCGCTGGAGGCGCTCCTGTCATGAAAATAATCGGAATCCTCCAAAACGGAAGCGGCGGCTCGGAATGGCTCGCGGCGCTGCTTGGGGAGAAACTGCGGACGGCGGGCTTTGAGCCGCTCCCGGATGCGGTAGACGGTGCCGAACTCGTCGTATGTATCGGCGGCGACGGTTCCTTCCTGCACGCCCTGCGCCGCTTCGATTTCCCGGATATCCCGTTTGCCGGTTTCAACACCGGCCATCTTGGCTTCTTTCAGGAACTCGACGAAGGGGACATCGACTTTTTTCTCACAAAATACAAAAGCGGCGGCTATGTACGCCAGATCTACCGCACCGTGGAAGCCGTCATCGAGCACGACGCCGGCAGCCTTCGGGTACGGGGCCTGAATGAAATCGTCGTACGCGGCGCAGACGCGCGCCTCTGTCATTTGGAAATTTATATAGGCGACAGTTTTATCGAAAATTTCTCCGGGGACGGTGTGGTCGTCTCCACGCCCGCAGGAAGCACCGCCTACAACTATGCGCTCGGCGGAAGCATCGTTGATCCCCGGCTGTCCCTGCTGCAGCTTTCGCC
>WRFF01000181.1 GCA_009778945.1 Clostridiales bacterium
GCAGCCCAAGACCGCTGCGCGCGCCGTGCTTGTGCAGGTGCTGTCGGATCTGCTCCGGCTGCTGCACCCGTTCATGCCGTTCATTACGGAGGAGATCTGGTCGTATTTCGGCAAGCCGAACAAGCTGATCCGCGACGCCTGGCCGGCGCCGCAAGGTTATGCGGAAGATTCGGATTTCACGGCCGCCGCGGAGAAGACCGAGACCACGAAGGGGATCATCCGGGCGGTGCGCAATATCCGCGCGGAGGCTGGCGCCGAGCCGTCGCGAAAATTCCCGATAATCATCAAAGTGGACGTGGACGCTGCGAAAGACTTCGCTGAAGCGGAGGCGGCGATGCGCAGGGATATGAGCGACGCGGTTATGCGTCTCGCGGGCGTTTCGGAGGTGCGCGTCACGGCGGATGGAGCCGATATCCCGGCGGAGGCCGCTTCGGCGATTCTCCCCGGTCTTGTGGTCTATGTGCCCACGGCCGAACTCGTGGATTTCGCGGCGGAACGCGAAAAACTCGCGAAGGAGGCGCAGCGTCTGGAAAACGATATCCCGCGTTTGCGCGCAAAGCTCGCGAACGAAGGCTTCCTCGCGAAAGCGCCCGCGGAGGTCGTGGAAGCGGAGCGCGGCAAGCTTGCCGCCGCGGAAGAGGCGCTTGCAAAGACGCGGGAACGGCTCGCGTCCATTCGGGAGAAATAGAGAACAATGGCAATCATCGGAGTCGACCTTGGAACCACAAACAGCCTCGCGGCCATCTACACGCCGGAGGGGCCCGTCATCATCCCCAATTCGTTTGGGGATCATCTGACACCGTCCGTCGTCAGCGTGGCGGACGACGGAGAAATTCTCACGGGAAAAATTGCGCTGGAACGGCGTTTCACGGCGCCGACGGCTACGGCGTCCGTGTTCAAACGGCAGATGGGGACGAAAAAGGAATATAAACTGAACGGGAAGACGTTTCTGCCCGAAGAGCTGTCCTCGCTGATCCTGAAAAAGCTCAAGGAGGATGCGGAGATTTTTCTCGGCGAGCCTGTGGAGGAAGCGGTTATCAGCTGCCCCGCTTATTTCAGCGAGGCGCAAAGGCGCGCGACGAAGACGGCGGGCGAGCTGGCCGGCCTGCGCGTAGAACGAATCATCAGCGAACCGACGGCGGCTGCGATCGCTTACGGCCTGCATGAGCGCCGGGGTGCGCACAAGGCGCTTGTTTTCGACCTCGGCGGCGGCACCTTCGATGTCTCCATTCTCGAATTTTCGAACGACATCATGGAAGTGCGGGCGGTAGCGGGCGACAATTATCTCGGCGGAGAGGATTTCGACGATGTGCTGATCGATCTTTTTATGGCCGCGAATCGATTAAAGGAAAGCGATCTCGAAGAACGGGACGACGCGGCGATCTATAAAGCCGCGGAAGCCGCGAAACTCGCTTTTTCAAATTTCAGAACCGTCACGATGCAGGCGCAGGTTCACGGCGAGCCCATGACGATGGGGATTTCGCTGCAGGATTATGAGACGAACTGCCAGGCGTTGTTAGCCCGGCTGAAGACGCCCGTCGTGCGCGCGCTGACCGACGCGTCGGTGCGTGTGAAAGATATCGGAAGCGTGGTCCTCGTCGGCGGCGCGACAAAACTTCCGATTGTACGCACGTTTGTCGGCAGGCTTTTCGGCGTGATCCCGTCGTCCACGATTCACCCGGACGAGGCGGTTGCGCTCGGCGCGGCGATCCAGGCCGCGATGAAGGAGCGCAACGAGGATGTGAAGGAGATCCTGCTCACGGATGTCTGTTCCTACACGCTCGGCGTCGAGATCGCGCACGTACGGCCTTCCGGCCTGCTCCAGTCGGGTATCTACGAGCCGATCATCGAGCGCAACACAACGATTCCCGCTTCACACGTTGATACTTTCTATACCGTTCACGACAATCAGAAAAAAGTGGACGTGAAAGTTTACCAGGGCGAAAGCCGGAATGTGCGCGACAATGTTTTTCTCGGCCAGGTTTCGATCGACGTACCGTCCGGCCCCGCCGGTTCGGAAAGCGTGGATATCCGTTTTACTTACGACGTGAACGGTATCCTTGAGGTGGAGGTCACGAGCGGTTCGACGGGCCAGGTCGTGCGCACGGTGATCGAAAAGAACCCGGGCGCCATGAGCCCGGAACAGATTGAGGAGAGCCTGAAAGCGCTCGCCGGCCTGAAGATCCATCCGCGCGAGCGGGACGAATACCGCTTTTTGCTCGAAAAAGGGGAGCGCCTCTATCAGGAAAGTTCGGGGGATATGCGCGACCGCATCAGCGAAGCGATCGGCGCGTTTGACGAAGTGCTGGATCGGCAAAACCAGGAAGAGATTGATGAATTTGCGGCGAAATTCCGGGAATTTTTAGACGCAGTGGAAAACGAATAATTTTTATAGAATACAAAATCGAACCTTCGTTAACTCTGGTACGTTGTTATAGATTGACAGTAATGATAAAATTACTACGATAGTTAGTGAGAGGAACCGATGGAGAACAAAGAGATTTTCGAAAAAGCGTTTGGGCGAGAAGAGCGTTTTCAGCAGGACGCGGTGCTGCTTACAGAAATAGCGGGCAAACTTTCCGGCAGCGAAAGAGGGATCCTGTCCCTGTACGATTTCTACCAGGATGATAAAAATAGCATATGGAGCGAGATAGGTTGTTCACCTTTGTCTTGTGAAAAGTTTAACGGAGACCTGTTTTTCGATTTTGGCGATAAAGAGCTTCAACTCGGGAAAGAGGATTTCTTCTTGTTCCTTTCGCTTGTTTCGGATATTTTCCTGCCGATTCTCCCGCTCGGAAGCGTGGTGGGCCTAAAGAAAGACGCGCTGGAAAAGATGGGTTTGCCGGAGGATTATTCGCCCGATTTGGTGATTGTAGACCGGTATTTGGCCGTGCCGGACGCGGGGATATATTTTCCGTACAGCGGCGTGGTCTATCCGCTTGGAAGTTTCGGCACGGAGAGAAAGATCTATTTTGGCCCGCAACTGATCGAAAAAGTGATATTTCCCGGCTACTCGGACAGGAGGGAAAAACCTTTCCACGCGCTGATGAAAGAGGAATATATTTTGGAGAGAAGGCTTCACTCCATGAGTTTTGCGAGCGAGCAAGAAGAAGCAATATTGCAGAGTAAACTAAGGAAAGCCGCGGGAGGCATTTGATATGGGTGAGATCAAATATACCTATGAAAAACTTTCGGACAGCGCGACGACGATTTCAAGCGAAAGGGAGCAGATGCAAACATATGATCAGAAGTTCTTAGACGATCTTAAAACGGATATCAGCATGTTTCATTCAGGCTACGCGGATAAGATCGGTGATACGATCAGCAATATGAAAGATGTGGGCGCGGATGATCTGATTTATCAGCTTGACCAGTATTCCACTACGCTCAGCACAGCCGAGTCGTTGATGAAGGAA
>WRFF01000182.1 GCA_009778945.1 Clostridiales bacterium
AATGCAGAAGGAGATTACGAATGTCGTCATCGGGGACAAAGTCCTCGATTATATTGTATCCATCGTTGCCGCGACGCGTGAGAATCCGCTGTTAACGTTGCCTGCAAGCCCGAGAGGCTCGCGAGGGCTTTATCGCGCAAGCAAGGCGCTGGCCGCCGTGAATGGGCGAGGCTTCGTGACGCCCGGGGACGTACAGGCGCTGGTCCCCTATGTGTTGCCGCACCGCATCCAGCTGTCCGGACAGGCGCGGCTTGAGAACAAGACCGCGGCCGCCGTTATAGATGAGATCATGAAGGAAATCCCTGTGCCGGTGGACGAACGGGAGGTCGTCGGCGCCCTTGAATAGAAATACCGATTCGAGCCTTCTCGTAAAGCCGCCCGTTATCGCGATCTGGCTTGCCCTCTGCATTCTGGCGATTTTATTCGGGAAAACCGCCTTGGGGGTTTTCCTCGGTTTTGTTTTCGTACTCACGCTGGCTTCCTGGCTGTGGGGGCGGGCTTCGCTGAAAGATACGGAATTTGCACTGTCCGTCGATTGTCAGGGCTTGTTCCCGGGCCAGACGTTTATCGTGACGCGTGTCATAAGAAACCGCAAATGGCTGCCGATGCTGTGGGCGGAGATTCGGGAAACCTGCGAGCCGGGCGGCCCCGCGGCGCCGACCCGCGATGTGATCGTGAAAACGGAAACGATCCACAGGCCGGATCCGGTCCCCATAACAGGCGCAGCCGTCGATCCGCTGACAGAAGCCGCCGGCAGCTCTGCGAGCGGGGCGGCGGAGGATTTCAGAGCGGGCGCTGCGGCGCGCGCGGCTACTCCGGAAATCGTAACCACGTATGAAAGGGTCTATGCCCTTTCGCTCATCAGGCGGAGAAGATCCGTCTCCTTCAAAGACGCATGGCAGGCGGAGCGCCGCGGAATTCTGGAGATAGACGCCTCGCGCCTGCGTTCCGGAGACGGCTTCGGGCTGTGCGCAGACGGGAAGCTGTTTGCCTTCCCCTCGCCGAAGCGCATCGCCGTATACCCGAAGCTCATCCCTGTTTCGGTTGCGCAGATCCTGAACGATATGTGGGATACAAGATCGGAAACAGACGGGTATCTGAAAGACCGGACGATCATAAAATCCGTACGCGACCACCAGCCGGGGGATGCGGCGCGGGATGTCAACATGCGCCTGTTTGCGCGCGGCCAGGGCCTTATGACCAATGTCTTTGAAACGGTCACACCGGGTACGGTATTGTTCGTGCTCGATTCCGGTTCTTTCAAAGGCGGTGATCCCGAGATTTTTGAACATGCCCTATCGGTCACCGCGTCGCTGATTGACAAACTGACAAGGCGCGGCATCCGTACGTCTCTCATGGCGCCCGCGTCCAAATGGTTTTCCGAGACCTGTACGCCTCCCTCTTCGGGAGATGCGGATTGCTACCGGATGTTTGAATTGCTCGCCGCAGCTTCGTCGGAGGATGGCGCGTTCACAGCGGACGCTCCGCTTCCCGCCGACGAACCGGGACGCGTTTATATCGTCTGCGCGGACACGGCCCGCCTCACGGCCCAGCCGGGATTTTGGGCGTTTCCGGAGCATAAGGTCTGGTATCTGACAGCCGGGGAAGGCGCGGGAGACGGCGTCCTGCGCGTCCAATACCTCTTTGATTTTGAGAGGGCGGCGTGATGGCCCGAAAGTTTCGCTCTATGCTGATTCCGGTCTTTTCGACGACCGTTTTTGGGTACTGCATTTTCGCGATCCTCAGTTTCATGGGGCAGAACGCCGCGGAATCCTATAATTTCTTTGTCGCTTTCGTCTGCGCGGTTGTCTCCGCCGTCATTAATTTACGCTTCTCTCTGCGTGAGCGGTCGCTTGTTTCGGTCTTTGCGCTGAACGGGATTCTGATCGTGCTGACGGTGTTTCTCGTGTTTGCCGCTTCGAACAATATCGAAGGTTTCTGGCCGCACGCCATCGCCTGTATCTGCGTTGCTGCGCCGATCCTCCACGGTTTCCTGTTGACCCGCAATTCCGTCAGCCTGAATACGATGCTGCTGTACTGCGAATTCTCGATCGTCGGCACGGCGGTACTGCTTGCGCTGCAGCTCGGTGATATGACCGTGCCGCCGGTTATGAACGGGATTTCCGTCGCCGCGCTGATCCTGAACCTGTTTATGCTGGCATCGCTGCGCGTATCGGGGCCCGCGAAAAAAACGGAGGGAGGCCGGAAAACAGTGGAAAGAGGCGCACTGCTTGCGGGAGGGCTTGTCGGCATCATCTTTGCCGCCGTCCTTGTTGCTGTGCTGCTCCTGCCGGTGACCCGCGGCGCGATTTTCACCGCTGCGGACGCGACCGGCGCTTTCTTCGTGATGGCCGGCGAAGCCATGGAGAGGTTCTTTTTCTTTTTGTTTTCGCTGTTTCCGCAAGGGGCGGCCGGAGGCGCGGCCGGGGGCGGGACGAATCCCGGGGTGCAAGGCGGCGGCGACTCTTCCGTTGCAATAAACTGGAATCTCAGCCCATACATCCTGATTGCCTGTGCCGTGTTGGCGGTAGTCATAATCGCGATCCTTTTCCGCCGCCTGCGCAAGAAGAAACTGGAGGCGGTCAAACCGCCCGCATTTTTCTACGAGGAAGATGAAAGCGAAACCCTGTCGCTTTCACACGCGCTGCAGGCGCTCCGCGCGTTGGCCGCGCGGTTCAGGGCCTGGCTGTATTTTCAAAAATGCCGCGCGTCCAGACGGGGTACGTATGAAGAAGCGTTCCTGCGTATTTCCCGCCGCGCGAAAAGGCGCGGGTTTCGCCGCGGCGCCGCAGAGACGCCGCATGCCTATCTCTGCCGGATCGCAGCGCTTCTTCCGTCGGAGCGGGATACCGGCGGTCCGTCGGAACAGAGCCTCTTCGGCCTGCCGGAGCAGGGGCTTTCCCGCTTATCGGAGCCGCGTACCTCCGGCCCGTTTGCGGAGCTTTTGGGCGCAATCTCCGCTGCTGTGGACGTCCGCCTCTATTCGGGCGAATCCGGTGACTACGTTTCGGTCACGGTATCGGAAGCGGAAACTCTGTCCCGTTTCCTCGCCGCTGTCGGAAAACTGCGCGCCTCCGCAAATGCGTAGCGCTCAAGGAACCGCTTGACGGCTCGGGACACGGCGTGATAAGATAAGGACAATACGTTATGGCTGAAGAGTGGGCAAGTCCCGCTCTTCTGTTTTAGGAAACAAATGAGCGTGAAAGAGATACAAAAAACGATTGAGACGATGATGGCGCCGCTTCTAGCGGAAGGCTACGAACTGTGGCATGTTGAGTTCGCAAAAGAAGGATCGGGCCGGCAACTGCGCGTGTATGTGGACAGACCGGAAGGCATCGATATGGACGGGTGCGAAAAGGTCAGCCGTTTTCTTTCGGACCGGTTGGACGAGGCTGATCCCATTGGGGA
>WRFF01000183.1 GCA_009778945.1 Clostridiales bacterium
AGCAGGAGAGCAGGACGCCCGCGCCAAAGCGCTCCTTCAGCAGCAGGGCCGCCCCTTCCACCTGCTGCGGCGCGCGGCTGCCCAGCTTGCAGCCGGGGAAGAACAGATAGTTTGTTCCCGCCGCGAAATACGCGCCGCCCTTTTCTTCGTCGGTATGCCACGCCATATCGCGCAGCCAGAAATCATGAAACGCCCGAGGGTGCTTGCCTGTCTCCGCGCGCCCCTCGCGCGCCATGAAAAAAAGCTTTTCCTGGTCAACGTCCACAGGGCAGACCTCTTTGCATTTTCCGCAGAGGTTGCAGGAATACGTTTCGCGCGTCAGCGAGCACGCGGAGAAAGGCGGCGCCGCCTTTGTATCCGTATACGCCTCGATCGCGATCTTCTGCGGGCGCTTGTTGTATTTTGTGAGCATCTCGCAGACTTCGAAGCAGGCGCGGCAGTCACAGAAAAGACAACGCGCCGCCTCCCGCATCGCCTCGTCCGCCGTATAGCCTTCCGAAGCCGCAAGGACGCGCGGCGCGCTTCCGGCTCCCGTGTGGGCCAAATAGTGCTTTTCAGGCCGGGCCGGGCTGTCCCCCGCCTCCCGGTCCCCGGTCATAAGCCAGCGTTCGATCCCTTTCGAAACCTCGATGCCGTATGCGATGGATTCCATCGCGTCCTGTCCGGTCAGCGCGCCTCCGCAGAAGAAGCGCCCTGTATTTGTCCATCCGCCGCAAGCCTTCGCATCATTCCCCGCTTTGCCGGCGCCTGTCGACGTCTTCTCAAAAACGATTGATGACGCGTCCCAAACTCCCGCGCCTGCGCCGTTCTCCCCGGCCGCAAATACCACCGCGTCGTATCCGGCAAGCGCCGGATCATCCGTCCCGCTCACCGATACCCCAAACCGCCATTCCACGCGATCCGCAACACCTGAAAACTGCAGCGCGACCTCCTCCGAAAACCGCTCGTACAGCGGATGCGCCAGATGCGCGGCAAGCGCTCCATTCCCCCGCTCAAACACCGTTACCGGATAAGCCTTCTGCGCCAGGTTCAGCGCGGCGGACAGGCCGAAGAGCCCTGCGCCGATGACCGCAATTCGCTGCGTCTTCGGCGGGATATGGTATGATTCGGGGCGTTTATCTTTCGCGCTCCTCACGCAGGCGGCCTCGATTTCACGCACCGCGATCGCCCCGTCGCCAAGCACAAGCGCGCGCTGGCATTCATTCTCGCACGGCGCGGGGCAGATCTCGCACACAATCCCCGGAAAAATAGTCGCGTTGCGCAGCAGTTTATACGCAAGCCCCCATTTCCCGTCCCGCGCACGCGTCAAAAAAGTCCGGATATCAAAAAAGAACGGACACCCGTGCGAGCACGAGGCGGGTTCTCCGTAAAAGCACCGCTCTGTTATTTTGGTCGTATCTTCCTGCCGCAATTTATCGTTTTTCCCGTTCATAAAAAGTTATCGTTAAAACCAAAACGGAGTAGAAAAGCCGCGTGACAGGGGAAACGCGGGAAAATGGCATAAAATTGCGGTTATGGACGATTTTTTTGCAAAAACAGTCGAAAAACAAGAGAAAACGGCGATATTTGAGACAAAAATCGTCCATAACCGAAAAAAAGTGGCATAAAACGGCTTTGCTTCTGTCATTGCAACAAACCGAGAGAGTTCAAGGTATATCTTGCCCTATCCAATCGGGTTGTCCGCGATAAACGCGAGCTCCTCTTCAAAATCCGATCCGAGATAATACTTCTCCGGCGCCTTTGTTTCGCCTTTCTGCAGCGCGTCCCATCCGGCTTTCACCTTGTCCGGCGTCGCCGGCAGCGAATACACGCGCACGCCTGTGGCGTTCTTGATCGCGTTGATGACCGCCATATGGCCCGAACACTGGAAGCACTCGGAACAGCCGCACGAACCTTGCGGCCCCGCGGGGCGCGGGCTCTCGATAAACATCAGGTTGAAGTCATCCGGAACCGCGTCGATCGTCGGCACGCCGCAGCCGATCATATTGCCATATTTCTTTTCCGGATGATAATCCTCGGACAGCGCGAATCCGATCGAATGCGACAAGCCGCCATAGCCCTGGCCTTCTACCGCAAGGCGGTTTCCGATAACGCCGACGTCCGCGACCGTCGTATAGCGGAGTACCTGCGTCTTGCCCGTATTCACATCCACTTCGACGAGACAGGTGTTCACCGCGTACATATAGGTCGGGTTCTTCTCACCATGCCCCGTATTGGGATCAAGTCCCGGCGGCAGGCCGATGTTGAACTGGTCGTAATGCCCGATATATTTCGTCGGGATGCCTTCCGCGGCCATCTCGTCGTACGTACGGTACGTGCCGTCCGCTTTGCGCATCGCGTCCATCAGCTTGTTCGCCGCGTCGATGACCGCGTTTCCGCCCATATAATGGCTGCGCGACGCCGCCGCAAGCCCCGAATCCGGGCATTTCAGGCTGTCGTTCATAACGAGCCGAACCTGCGACGCCTTGATCCCGAGCGGGGCGAGCGCCTTGACCGTATGCGTCAGCGAACCGATGTCGCCGCCCTGCCCGATGTCCTCCCACGTATTGAAATTCGTGACCGTCCCGTCGGGATTCAGTTCGAGCGCGACCTCAGCCTTGTCGAACATGCCGATCGTGATGATAAAGCCGCCGAGCGACATCCCGACGCCGACATGCCGGCCTTCTTTCTTCGCGGCCTCGGCTTCGGCTTTGTAGGAGTCGTAGACAGGCTTGATCTTCTCGAGCATCGCCGGGTAATAATAATCGTGATACGGGCAACTGTTGATCGTGAGATCGCCGGGCCTCGCCGCGTTCTTATAACGAAATTCCCACGGATCCATACCGGCTTTCTCCGCCGCCATATCGATGAGCGCTTCGGTCGCCGTGTAGATCTGCGGCGAGCCGAAACCGCGGTACGCGGTATTGAACGCGTGGTTCGACGAACCGCCGCGGGCGAGCGCCTTGAAGTTCGGGATATTATAGCCGTGGAAGCCGACCGACACAAGGTTATTGAAGATCTTGGAACCGACCATCGCGTAGGAACCGTGGTCGAGCGCAATATCGTATTCGGCCGCGACGATCTTCCCGTCCTTGTCCACCGCGATGCGTCCGTTTGAGAAGGTCGCCGAGCGTTTGCCCGAATTGTGGTTGAATTCCTCCCACGTCATCGTCATCGTGCACGGACGGTTCAGCACCATCACGGCGGCGCCGATGAGCGCCATATTGTTTGCCGTCGTCGAATAGCCGAACGACCCGCCCGTCGGGTTCATGATGATGCGGATCTTCTCTTCCGGCAGGCCGAGGCCGAGCGCGAGCGCCTCGCGGTTCTCGCCGATCGACTGCGACTTGCACTGGATCGTCAGATTGCCTTCGGAGTCATAATACCCCTGCA
>WRFF01000184.1 GCA_009778945.1 Clostridiales bacterium
CGGCTTGGCGCCGGCGGCATTTTTCGCGGCCGTTACGAGATCATAAGCCGCGCGCGCATCGGTGCCGAACGCGATGCCGCCGCTGTGTACGTTGGGGCAGGAGATATTGAGTTCGAGCAGATCGACGTCCGTTTCGGCCAGCGCGCCGCAGACGGCGCAGTATTCCTCCGCCGTGTGCCCGACCACGTTCGCCATCACCGTGGCGCCCGCCGCTTTCAGCGGCGCGAGCTCATGGGAGATATAGGCGGCGGCGCCGCGGTTTTCGAGGCCGATGGCGTTGAGCATCCCGCCCGGAGTCTCCGCGACTTTCGGCGCCTCGTTGCCCTCCCACGGCTCCATGGATACGCCCTTCGTCGTGATGCAGCCGATCGCCGCCGGATCGTAATACCGGCTGCTTTCGCGGAAATTATAGGTGCCGGAAGCCGCTATGATCCGGTTCTTGAACCGGACGCCGCAGAGTGTTACGGGCTCTTCAAAATTTCTCACCAGACAACCTCCTCCCCCCAGAAAACCGGCCCGTGCGCGCAGACCTTCTTTTTCACGATGCCGCCGGGCTCGGAGGGCCCCGGCCCTTCCGTCGGCCGGTCGACGCCGCGCATCCGGCAAGTGCAGGACGCGCACGCCCCATATCCGCAGCCCATGCGTTCCTCCAGGGAAACGCGCAGCGGAAAGCCCTGTTCCGCGCAGAAGCCTGACAGGGCCGCAAGCATCGGCCTCGGCCCGCAGGCCAGGACAAGCGGTGAGTGCCGGGGCGAAACGGTTTTCCGGTTCAGGAGAAACGACGCGAACGGATCGTTCTCCAATTCGGATTTCAGCAGATCGACAACATTCCCGTGAAACGGCGCCGCGCCCGGCGTTTCCGAGCCGCACCGGCCTTCGTCGCAAAACGCTTCAAATTCCCGGAGGTACCACGGCGCGCCGCGAAAGCCGAGAAACGCGCGGATTCGCACTGCATCGCCGAGCTGTTCTCTGAGCCGGCGCGCCGCGAAACGCAGCGGCGGAATCCCCGCGCCGCCACCGACCAAAAACACAGACTGTGTAGCTTCTTCGCCCGAGCTCCCTCCTTTTTCAAGCGGCGAACCCGCATAGTCGAAAAAGCCGACGCCCAGCGGGCCAAGCGCGTCCAGTACGCCGCCCTCCGGCAAAGCCGACAGCGCCTGCGTGCCCGCGCCGACCACGGCGTAGGCCAGTGTGACGCTGCCCTCCGCCCTGTCCGCGTCCGCGATGCTGACGGGCCGCGGAAGCAGCAGCATCCCGCCCGGAAGATACAGGTTTACAAACTGCCCCGGCGTCGCGCCCGCCGCCATCTCCGGCGCTTCAAGCATAAGCTCAAAAATTCCGTCCGCAATCTGCTTGTTTTGCAGGATAGGATAGTTCGCGCGTGCGGATCGGGCTTCTGTCGTTTGAGGGTTGCTCATTTTGTGCTCCTTGTGGGCCTCATTGCCCCTGGCTTCTTATGTTTCCTGTACTCCTTGTACTCCGCTTCCCATTTATGCTCCGAGCGCCGCCGTGATCTCGTCGCGCATCCGGATCGCGGCCTCGCGCGCGCAGCGCCCGACATGGCCCGCGCCTTTATTCTCCTTCTGCCACGCGGCGATGATGCCGCGCGAGGAGTTCACCAGGCAGCCGCGCCCGTCCGCATCAAAGAATTTTGCGACGTCCGCCGCCCCGGCGCCCTGCGCGCCGTAACCGGGCACGAGGAAAAAAGTATGCGGCATAAGCGCGCGCAGCCGCGCGCCCGCCTCGGGATGCGTCGCCCCGGCGACCGCGCCGACTTTGCTGTAGCCGCGCTCGCCCGTAAGCCCTTCGCCCGCGCCCCATCCGGCAACCAAAGCGGCGACCCGTTCATACAACGGAACGCCCTCCTCCCCGCGCTCCGCTTCCACGGTCAGGTCCTGAATATCCGCGCTGCCGGGATTGCTCGTCTTGACGAGCGCGAAGATCATCTTATCGCGCTCTTTCAATACGTCCAAAAACGGTGTGATGCTGTCGCCGCCCATATAGGGATTGACCGTGATCGCGTCCTCGTTCCAGATCTCAAATTTGTGCCCGAAAAGCGGCTGCGGGCAGATATGCGCCGCGTACGCCCGGGCAGTCGAGCCGATATCCCCGCGCTTCACGTCGCCGATCACAATCAGCCCGCGGCCCATCGCGTACTCGACCGTCATGATATAGGCGCGGATACCGTCGAGCCCGTAGCGCTCGTACATCGCGATCTGCGGCTTTACGGCAGGCACGATATCCGCCACGGCATCGATCACCTGCCGGTTGAATTTCAGCAGCGAAAAGGCCGCCGCCTCGGGCGTCTCCCCGAACGACTTGGTACACTCCGCGAGCATCTTCTCGGGAATCATCTCGATCGTCGGGTCAAGCCCCACGACCACCGGGCAGTTCAGCGCCTCGATACGCGCCATCAGGCGATCAATCATTCTTTCACATTCTCCTTCGTATACTATCTTAGCATACTCCCCTGAAAGGCATAAAAGCCATCCGATATCTAGCAAAATGTCACTATGAAGCGAAAAATCTCGGTTCAGTTATGTTTTTTGTCACTATGTGACCAATATCTATTATTTAATGACAGTTTAACTGATTTGATCAACAAAAATGGGCAAAAATAAGGAAAATTTGTCACTAACTCCGCCTTCTTATAGAAATAGTGACATAGCGTCAATATTTTGCGAAAGCGCAAGGCCTTTGCCATCTGCGACTACGCGCCCGCGGACCCGCATCCCGTCAAACGGCGTGTTTCGCCCGCGTGAATAAAAAAGCTTTTTTTCTATTGTATATTCCGCGTCCGGATCAAGCAAGACCTCGCCGCGCGCGCCCGGCGGAAGCCCTATGATTTCCGCGGGGCGGTCGCCCAGGAGGCGCAGAAGCGCAGCGAGGTCCATATACCCGCCGTCCGCCAGCACGGTATAGGAAACTGCGAACGCCGTTTCAAGCCCCGCAATACCGAACGCCGCGTCCGCAAACCCGCGCTCCTTGGCCGCCGCCTCATGCGGCGCGTGATCCGTCGCGATACAGTCGATCGTCCCGTCGCAGAGCCCCTCGATCACGGCCTGCCGGTCGCGTTCCGTCCTGAGCGGCGGGTTCATCTTCGCGTCCGCGCCCAGCGGCTCCACGGCTTCTTCCGTCAAAGCAAAATAGTGCGGGGCCGTTTCGCCGGTCACGGGGATCCCGTCCCGCTTCGCCGCGCGCAGCAGCGCTACGCTGCCGGCCGTGCTGATATGCTGGATATGGAAGCGCGCCCCAGTGCGCTGCGCAAGCGCGATATCGCGCGCCGTGAAATTCTCCTCCGCTTCGCAGGAAATGCCTGTGAGCCCAAGGCGCCGCGC
>WRFF01000185.1 GCA_009778945.1 Clostridiales bacterium
CGGCGGGAACAAACTATCTGTTCTTCCCCGGCTGCAAGCTGGGCAGCCGCGCGCCGCAGCAGGTGGAAGGGGCGGCCCTGCTGCTGAAGGAGCGCTTTGGCGCGGGCGTCCTGCTCTCCTGCTGCGGCGCGCCCGCCTATTGGGCGGGCGAGACGGCGCTCCTGAACGCGCACCTTACCGTCCTGCGCGAACGTTTTGAGCAGGCCGGGCGTCCTGTCTTTGTGTTCGCCTGTGCGTATTGCATGCGCCTGTTTTCGGAATTCCTGCCGGAAATACCGATGGTTTCGCTATACGAATTGCTCGCGGAAACCCCGGAAACAGAAATTTGTATATCATCTGCTACTTCAATCATCACTTCCGGGGAAACAGCCGCGCCGTTGGTAGACGGCGTCACATCCGAAGCGGGACTCAGCGAAATTGAGTCCGTCGAAGGGGGCAGCGCCATCTCCGACGTACCGCCGCGTAAACTAATCGTATATGATCCTTGCATGTCGCGCGATTTTCCGAAAATGCAGACAGCGGTGCGCGCGCTTGCGGCACGGGCCGGCGCGGAGCTTACGGAACTCCCGGCACGTGAACGGAACCGTTGCTGCGGTTTCGGCGGGCATATGCGCACGGCCAATCCGGCGCTCTACGACGTTATCACGGAGCATCGCGCGGCCGCAGGCGGAGCCCCTTACTTGGCCTACTGCGCCAACTGTGCGGAAACTTTCGCGCTTGAAGGCAAGGCCTGCTCGCATATTCTCGACTTCTGTTTCGGCGCTCCCCCTTCCGGACTCCTCTCGCTGCAACAAAAACGCGAACAGGCCGCGGACGCACGCCGCCGTCTTTCCCTTTTGTACGAAGGGGAAGAACCGAAAACGGAAACCGCCCCCTGGAGCGCGTACCGCGTACGGATTCCGGATGGTCTGCAAAAAGAATTGGACAAACGCCTCATGATGGAGGATGATATCCGGGAGACGGTTTTCATGGCGGAGACGAGCGGAAATTTCTTTCGGCGCGAAGACGCGGACACCCGTCAGGCTTATTTGGAAAAGCCCAACGTGGTTTTTTGGGTTCGGTACCGCCCCGCGGATGGCGCTGCGGGTGTCTATGATGTTCTGGACGCATACAGCCATCGCATGCATTTTCAAACAGAGCGCACAGGAGGTATGATATGACCGGCGCGCAAAATGAAGATCGCTGGTTCTGCGCGTGTTGCGGCAAACCGCTTGCGCCTGCAAACACGATTTTTTCCTATATGGGAATGACCTTCTCTTATGAGGTGATGCGCTGTCCGGGTTGCGGTATGGTGCTCATTCCCCGGGAATTGGCCGATGGCAAAATGGCAGAGGTCGAGCAGATGATGGAGGATAAATAGGGACGATGAAACGTAAGGTAACGGGGCGGACGCACCGTGCGGAACAAACGCGAAACAGACTTTTCAAAAGCGCGATGAAGCTGATCGACAAACAGGGTTATGATAATGTGACCATCGAGGAGATCAGCAAAAACGCGGGCGTCTCGGTCGGCGCTTTCTATCATTATTATCGTTCCAAAACCGACATCGTTGTCGAGTTTTTCAAACAGATTGATGTTTATTATGAGGGGAAGCGCGAGGAAATCCTCGCGGCGGGCGACGCCGGCGCCCGGCTTTCGGCGTTTTACCGCGCGTATGCGGCGTTTCATATGGAACGGGGCTGCGGCCATACGAGCACGATTCTCAAAGCCCAAAACAGCTTTTTCAACAACCATTCACGCTATATGTATGCCCTGCTCACCGAAATCGTGTCCGCCGGCCGGGAATCCGGATGGCTCTCCAAAACCCATCAAACGGATGAGATCAACGATCATTTGATGATAATCGCGCGCGGCCTGCTCTTCGACTGGGTACTCGAAAAAGGGGAATATGATCTTACGGCGCGTTTCGAAAAGGAACTCGTTATCGCCCTTCGGGGCTTGCGCGGAGAGACTGCCCGCAAATGAGAAATAACAGAGAAAACCCGCTGATGGATCATGCGCAAATAGCCGGCGAGCTGCGGGCGCTGGCTGAAGGCGACGAATACGCGGCGTTCAACAAGAAGATCGCAAACACGGAGAAGACCGTGCTCGGCGTACGCATGCCGGCTATGCGGAAATTTTCGAAGGCTCTTGCAAAGGGTATGGGCGCGGAGGAGGTGCGCGGCGTGCTTGCGGAAGCCGACAAAGAAATCTACGAGCAGACCCTGCTTGCGGGCCTTTTAATCAACGCGGCGAAACTGACGGACGAGGAACGCATCGGCCTCGCGCGCGCGTATTTGGTTTACGCGGATTCGTGGGCGCTTATTGATTTGTTCGCCGAAAAGATGAAGCGGTTTGACCGCGGGCTGTGGTGGGCGTTTCTGACGGAATGCCTGCGCGCGCCGGAAGAATATACCGTGCGCTTCGGCGTCGTGGAGCTGATGGCAAATTTCCTGGACGGCGAGGAGGACGTCCGCGCTGTCTTCAAGGCCCTGCGCGGCGTGCGGCACGACGGTTATTATGTGAAGATGGGGCTCGCGTGGCTTTACGCGACGGCGGCGATCGATTGCTATGAGCTCACGATGGCGGAAATGCGCGACGAGGGGATCGACGCCTGGACGCGGCGCAAGGCGCTGACGAAGATGATCGAGTCCTACCGCATCACGGACGCCCAAAAAGAGGAGATCCGCGCCTTGCGCGCGGCGCTCCGGTAATCACTCCGTCTGTCCGGCGAACTTTGCGATTTCTTCCATGTATTCGGGTATGGAAAGGTGCTGCGGGCATTTTTTCAGGCACTGTCCGCAGGCCACGCAGCCGGACGCTTTTTCTTTTTCGCTCAGCGTCGCGTAATCATTGTCGAACGGGATGCGAAATCCGTTCAGCAGACGGCAGTGGTTGTACATGGAAAAATTCCTCGGGATGTCCACGCCCGCGGGGCAGGGCATGCAGTAACGGCAACCGGTGCAGGGGATCGCGCCGGACTTTCCGAAGACAGCGGCGGCTTCATACAGGAGTTCTTTTTCCGCTTCGGTGACCGGCTGAAAACCGTCCATCGTCGCGATATTGTCTTTGAGCTGTCCCATTTCATTCATGCCGCTGAGGACCGTGACGACATTCGGCAGCGACGCCGCGTAGCGAATGCCCCAGCTCGCTATGCTTGCGCCGGGCCGGGCCTTTTTCAGCAGCGCGGCTGTGTCTTCGCTCAGCGTCGCCATTGTGCCGCCGCGCAGGGGCTCCATAACGACGACCGGGATATTGTACTCTGTCAATATTTCGTATTGACGCTTTGCGTCTGTGGTTATCCAATCGATATAGTTCACCTGAAGCTGGGCAAAATCCCATTCATACCGGTCGA
>WRFF01000186.1 GCA_009778945.1 Clostridiales bacterium
CTTTCGCCCGCTCCATCGCGCCCACCAGCGCGGGGTTTTGAAAAAAGTCCCCGTCTTCGATGGATTTCGTGATGCGCGTGAGCGACTGATAAACCGTGCGGCCAGCGCCGAGATTCAAATGCCCGACTTCGGAATTCCCCATCTGCCCGTCCGGCAGCCCCACAGCGCGTCCGCTTGCATGTATAAGCGTATGCGGATGCGCAGCCGTCAGCGCATCCATGACCGGCGTCTTCGCCTGCCGCACCGCGTTGCCGTAATCCGATTCGCGATAGCCGTAACCGTCCAAGATCATCAGCATCGTCGGCCTGTATTTCATTTGATCACCCATTCTGTTTTACCGTCCTTTCTATCCTAAAATACAGGAATCCTAATACTTTGTAGCAGTTTTTTTCGGTTATGGACGAATTTTTCTTCAAATATCGTTTTTTTCATCTGTTTTTCGGCATTTTTCGTAAAAAAATCGTCCACAACCGAAATTTTTTGCTATAAACAGGCTGCGTTTCTGTCAAGACTCCGTTTTATCAATAAATAACAGTAACGCTTTTATTTACAGGCTTGCGCCCGCGCGAATTCCTGTCGCCCACGCAAAGCTGAGGTTAAAACCGCCGCAGAGAAAATCCGCGTCGATCACCTCGCCCGCAAAGAAGAGCCCCGGGCTGATCCGCGACTCTCCGGTTGCTTCGTCTATTTCTTCAAGCGGTACGCCGCCGCGCGTCGTTTGCGCTTCTTTCCAGCCTTTCGTACCGGACACGGGTATGACGAAGCGCTTCGCGCACGCCGCCATCTCCGTCGCCGCGCCGCCGCAGTCTTTTGCGATCCGGTCCGCAAGTTTGAACGGCAGGACGCCTTCCAAACCGAGCGCGGCGTGGCCCGCGATCAATTGCACCAGCCTGTCTTCCGGCTCCCCCGGCACGAGATCAAGGCAAACTTCCGTACGAGGACGGCCTTCGATAATGGATTTCGGCATCCCAAGGCTGATATCAAAGACCACAATGCCGGACAGCGCGTCTTCCGTGAACTGGATTTCCCCGTCCGACACAGCGGACTGCTTTCCGTCGATTTCCAAAGAAGCGCGGGCGCGTACGCGCACGCCTTTAAGCGCCGCAAATTGTTCCCGAACCTCTTCCGCATAGACGACAGGCACGAGCGCAGGCCGGATCGTCTCAACGCGGTGCCCGAGCGAGCGCGCAAAAGCGAAGCCGTCTCCATGGCTTCCGAACGCCGGGCCCGCTTTACCGCCCGTCGCAATCAGAACACGCGGCGCCTGATACAACGCGCCGTTCTCCGCCTTAATTTCGTAACCGCCCTGCCCTCCCGGTGTGCGCAGGATCTCACCCACACGGCAGTCGGTTCGTATGTCCACACACCTCTTCCTTGTCTGTTCGCCGCGAAGCGCCTCCGCGGCAGTCGGAACAGGTTCCAGATGCCGTTTGGACGGTTCAAGGCGCGGCTCCGGCGGCGACTGCAGCGCGCAAAGAAGCGCCGCCAGCACCGATTCCGCTTTCCCGGACATCGGGTAGGCGCGCCCCGCTTCCTCCACACGCAACAGCACGCCCATGCTTTCGAAGAAAGCTTTGATCTCCTCATAGCCTTCGGCGGAGAGGTTGCTCACATTGCAGCGCCCGTTCCCGGTCGCAAGCAGTTTGCGTCCGCAGCTTTCTTTGCTCTCCAAAATCACGAGACGCCCCGCGTCGCGCCGGCGCATATAGGTGACGGCGGCAGCGAGCCCCGCCGCGCCGCCGCCGATAATGACCGCGTCATAAAACATCGGCGCCTTTGTCATTGCCCGTTTCGCTGCCCCGCCCCTTGCGGCCCGGAAGCATCCAGCCCAAGCACCGCGCGCCCAAACAACTCACCGAACGCGCGCGCCTCTTCGCGCTGCGCTTCATCCGGCTTGAACCGTACGCGCAACCCATCGCCGACAAGCTTTACTTTCAGTTGTTTCAGCCGCTCCATCAGATGCGGCACGCCTTCTCCGCTCCAGCCGTATGCGCCAAACGCGCCGGCGTATTTCCCCGCAACTTCGCGCGCCGTCAGCCGGCTCGCCAGATCCCAGATCGGCGGCAGCGCCTCGCCGAGGATCGTCGGCGTCCCAAACAGGAAACCGTCCGCTTTCTTGATCACGCAGAGGACTTCCGCCGGATCCGAATAGACCATATCGCAGAGCCTCACATCAATATCGCCCGCGTCACATATGCCCTGTCGGATTTCCTGCGCAAGCAGCTTCGTGTACCCATACGCCGACACATAAGGAATAATTACCGTCTTTTTCTCATACGAATCCGGTTCCGACGACCACTCCGCGTACAGGTCAATCATACGCCGCGGATTATTCACAAGCGCCGGGCCATGCCCGGTCGCGATCAGACGGATATCAAGCCCTTCGATTTTTTTCAGCGCCGTCCGCACGTCCGCCCGGAACGGGCTTATAATCGCGTCAAAATAAAAATGCGCCATCTCCATCCATATGCCGTCGTCAATGGACGCGTCGTTCACAATTCCCTCATAGGAATAGTGCGCGCCGAATACGTCACAAGTCACAAGAAGCCCTTCTTCCGGCACCCAGGTAAACATCGTATCCGGCCAGTGAAGGTTCGGCGCCATAATGAAGCGCAGCGTCCGCCCGCCGATATCGATCTCATCCCCATCCTTGACCGCCGTCCCCGTAAATTCACGGTTTGTGATCTCCTTCAGGAAATTCAGCGCACCCGATGTCCCGACGATCTGCATCTTCGGATTGAGCTCCAGCATCTTTTCGATCGTGCCGGTGTGATCCGGTTCCGAATGGTCTACGACAAGTATGTCAATTTCCTCGATCGGCACAATCTCTCTGACCTTCTCGAGATAGTCCTCAAGAAACGGCGCTTTCGCCGCTTCAAATACCACCGTCTTGTTTTTTCCCTTCAGGACATAGCTGTTGTATGTCGTCCCGTGGTCGATATTCATTACGATATCGAATATGCGAAGATCTGGATCCAAGGTTCCTACCCACCAGAAGTCGTCCGTTAATTGTTTTGAAAGCATCTTTTTCCGCTCCTTTCTGAATGTTTCAATCTTAGCACGAAACCCCCGAACGCGCAAAAATTTGACACCCGTTGCCACACCCTGTATAATAATTTTTCGAAACGTTGTCCGCATAACCTGGCAGCGCGGCGCCGGAGTGGCGGAATTGGCAGACGCACCGGACTTAAAATCCGGCGGTTCGCGAGAACTGTACCGGTTCGATCCCGGTCTCCGGCACCAAATCCGTCTGCCAGCCACAAAAATAGCAAACAAGATGACGCGGGGTAGAGCAGTTGGTAGCTCGTCGGGCTCA
>WRFF01000187.1 GCA_009778945.1 Clostridiales bacterium
GAGGCGCACACAAACAGAAGGCTGCGCCGGAACAATCCCCGTTATAAAAGCGACAACGGCAAAAAGATCGCCGCCGTCGCGCTATTGACGCTTCTCCTGATAGACTCCGGCTTTAACTTCTACCAAATGACAGGAAGCATCCAGTTTGGCCGCGCCTCACAGCTCGCAGCGTATCAGAAAACCCTATCCGCCGCGATCCGGTCTGTCGAACAGCAGCCTCGGACAGCGGCGCTTTACCGGATTCAAAACAATTTGATCAATCCGACGCTGAGTTACTATAATGAGAACGCCGATTACAACAACTCCCTGTTAATTCCTTATTATGGTATAAACAGCTACACGTCCACGCTGAACAGCCGGCTGCTTGAAACGCTTCAAAGCCTGGGGCTGTATTCCCAGAATGTACGCTGTATCAACGACACAGGCCTGACCGCGTTTTCCAGTTATCTGCTGAATGTCAATTACGAAATCACGCCGTATCCCCCCGGGTTCGGCGAGCCTGTCATAAAAGATAACGTAGACGGAAATTATATCCTGCAAAAAAACGAAACATCTTCCAGCATCGGGTATGTTTTGCCGGGTATAGAAAAAGTGCAGATAGACCAAATGGAACCATTCAAAAATCAGGACAGGATCGCGCAGACGGTCCTTAAAGACCCGGACCTTTCGCTGTTTACACCGGTGACGACATCTGCCGCGGGGAACGATATCTGGACCGCGACCGCCGGCGCGGCGGGAGGCCTGTATATTTACCTGCCGGAATACACCCAATGGGAAATGACGGTAACCGTCAACGGCCAGGAAGAAAGCCAGATATCCGGAGGAAGTGCGGATCTCGTCCAAGTGACAAGAGTCGCGAAAGGCGACAAGATCAGTCTGGCCTTTACCGGCGAGAATATTCCGGGGCTTCCCGGCGGCGCGCTGCAGATCCTGAACCATGATGCGCTTGACAAAGCCATCGGGGAAATGGACGCCGGGCGGGCCGATCTGGCTTACGACCAGCGGCAGAATATTTTCAAGGGCACGGTAAATGCGCCGGAAAGCGGCACCTTATTCCTGTCTATCCCCTATGACAGCCAATGGCAGGTTCTTGTTGACGGCAAGCAGGCGCCCGCAAAGGCGGTTTTGGGCGGGGCTTTTATCGGGGTAGACCTTACCGGCGGACATCACAGCCTTGAAATTTATTATATGCCGAAAACCCTTATCCTGAGCGCCGTCGTCTCAGCCGCGGCTGTCCTATGCCTGATCGTTTTGCGCCGGATTCACCTGCGCAAAATAAAACAAAATTAATACTTTCTCAAATATTTGTTTTATTTCATATACACCGGATCGGGCCCACCCGCCTCCGTATCTTCGTCATCCTGATCCGGATGCTCTTTGCGGATATTGAACGCAAGCGTCAGGATCATCGTGATGATAAATGCAAGCGCTGTCCACGGCGTCCAGCGATCGATCCACACCACGCCGATGAGCGGCAGATCAAATATCAGCCATACGACCGGCGTGATGACGCCCGCGAGGACCGCGAAGGCTTTCAGCACCCGGCCTTTCTTTCGCCGGCCGTCAAGTTTATCCCGAAGGCCATCCGTCAGCAGGCCGCGGTTTTCGAGATTATCTGAGTATGTTTCGTATTCCCTCTTGCGGAAGTATACGGAGACGAGGAGCAGAGCCGCCGTCAAAACGGCCGCTAAGGACATGATGCCGGAAAGCAGCGACCAATGATGACCGGAGACCGGAACCGTCGGTTCGAGGCCCGGCACCGGAGGCGCAGACGGAAGCGGAGGCGTTATCGCGACAGGCGGCTGCACTTCCGGCTGTGCCGGAGGCGCAGGCGTGGGGGTTGTCACGGCCGGCGGCTGCGCTTCCGGTTGTGCCGGCGGCTGAGGCGTGACCGGTGTGACGCCGTTTTGAGGTGTTTTGTAGGCATGTTCAAAAGATATCTTCGACACTTTGTCGCCGTCACTGAGATAAGCGACGAAGATGGGCAAGCTGTTGCTTGTGATATATATAGTGACAGTGTATGCCTGCCGGTCTATGGTATAGCCTGTTTTTGCGGTTGTTGTGCATGTAAGCCCATAGGTATAAATACCCTTATCACTGAAGAGGATTGGCGCAATTTGCGTATCCGCAGTTCCGGTCATGGTAAAGGTATAGCCGGTCGAGTCGCTGCCTGCGGGCAGAGGGGTGGAAGCTGTTTCCGGCGTCAGCCGGTATGTAAAAGCCTCGCCGGGCGGAGTGGACAGGCCGTCGCTCAGGAGCGTCTGACTGACCGGCAGCGTAACCTGATTCGTTTCGGCGGCATATGCCGCCGGCATTTGCAGGGCGCCGATCACACAGGCCAAAGCCAGGCCGGCCGCAATCCATCTTCCGATCCGCCTCCCCATGTAGATGGCTCTTGTTTTTGAAATCATTCCACGCATGCTCAGACCTCTCTTTCGCTGCATGATTGTTCGGCGCGTTTCTTTCGGGAACGCTTCCGTTTTGTATAAATAAGGATGCTTGCCAACAGGATCAACAGAAGCGGCAGCGCCGTGAGCATGATCCTGACCGTCAGGGAAGCCCGCGCCCAGAAGCCGGGCAGCGCGCTGATCACCGGGATAGTATTGGCTTTGCCCGCTGTTTGCGTCGGAAAGGGGTCGGCGTATGTCTGGTCGGTGATCTTTCCGATCAGGATATCGCGCCCGTTGGTGGAATCCTCCGAACAGGTGGAGAGCAAAACGATTCGGTCGTCTGTCGTCACCGGTACGTCATTCCGGGTGTATGTCGCCGTTTTCATCAACAGGTCCAAATACGCCTGCTCCGCGCCTTGCCCTGTGATCCTGGTATGATACACCGAGTTATTATAAGCGTCGGTATGAACAAAAGCGAAAAACTCCAAACCATGTTCCCGCCCGTCATAATACAGCGATCCGTATTCGCGGGCGTCGAAATAAGCCTTTTGTGAAAACAGTCCGATCTCTCCGAACATCGTGTTTTTTTCCATATGATGCCCGTAGATGATGCTGTTGAAATCCGAAAAGTGGGGACTGCATCCGGCATCGAGAAAGATCGCGCCGGAAAGGGAATATTGGCCCTTGGCGTCTGTGTTGACATACTTCATGTTGTCCGGGCCCTGTGCCACCGGATAGTCGATATGTGTTCCGTATACCGTCAGCCAGGAAATGTCTTCCGGATTGATGGCCTGCAGATCCTGGAATGAGAGGTCCCCGCCTTCGGTTGTGGGCTTATACGTCGCGTAATGTACGGCGTCCGCCGCACTGTATACCTGGCCGGAGTCCCATATGGCGTAGCTGCCGAAGGCAAGCAACA
>WRFF01000188.1 GCA_009778945.1 Clostridiales bacterium
TTGTTCGGCTTGCCGAAATACGACCAGATCTCCTCCGTAATGAACGGCATGAACGGGTGCAGCAGCCGGAGCAGATCCGACAGCACCTGCACAAGCACGGCGCGCGCAGCGGTCTTGGGCTGCTCGTCTTCGCCGTTCAGCCGGGATTTGACGAGCTCGATATACCAGTCGCAATATTCGTCGCGGATCAGTTCGTAAATCTTTTCGATGGCTACGGAGAGCTCGAATTTTTCAAGCGCTTCCGTAATCCCTGCCGCCGCGCCCTCTGTTAGGGCAAGTATCCATTTGTCCTCATTACACAGCGCGTCCGCCGGGACCTCGCAGAGCGGCGGCACGGCGGCGGGATCGTCCCCGAGATTCAGAAGGACAAAGCGCGCGGCGTTCCAGAGCTTGTTCGCGAAATTGCGCGCGGAGATCATATCCTCTTCCGACCAGCGCATATCGTTGCCGGCCGCGCTGCCGTGCAACAGCATGAAACGCAGCGCGTCGGCGCCGTACCGGTCGATCATCTCGAGCGGATCGACCCCGTTGCCAAGGCTTTTGCTCATCTTCTGGCCGTCCGTGCCGCGCACGAGGCCGTGGATGAAGACATGCCGGAACGGGCTTTCGCCCATGCACTCGATCCCGGAAAACGCCATGCGCGCCACCCAGAAAAAGATGATGTCATAACCCGTCACGAGCACGCTCGTCGGGTAGAAATACCGCAGATCTTCCGTGTCGTCCGGCCAGCCGAGCGTTGAGAACGGCCACAGCGCCGAGGAGAACCATGTGTCGAGCACGTCCTCATCCTGACGGAGGGCGTCTGCGGGCGCGGCGCAATACGGACAGAAAGCCGGAGCTTCCGTCGCCACGATGATTTTGCCGCAGGCGTCGCAGTACCAGGCCGGAATGCGGTGCCCCCACCAAAGCTGGCGGCTGATGCACCAGTCCCGGATCTCCTCCATCCAGTGCAGAAAGGTCTTGCTGAAGCGATCCGGAACGAAGTTCAATTCGCCGTTTTCAAGCGCGCGGATCGCCGGCTCCGCCAGCGGCTGCATCTTCACAAACCACTGTTCCGAAAGCATCGGTTCGACCACGGTATCGCAGCGGTAGCATTTCCCCGTCGGGATGACCATGTCCTCTGTCTTCACAAGATAGCCGCCGGCCTCCAGTTCGGTGACCCACGCCTTCCTGCATTCGTAGCGGTCCCGCCCCTTGTATTTTCCCGCCGCTTCGGTCATCTTCGCTTCCGTATCGATGCAGACGATCGTCTTCAGCCCCTGACGCTGCCCGACCTCGAAGTCGTTCATATCGTGCGCCGGCGTGATTTTCACCGCACCCGTTCCCTTTTCGGGATCCGGATACGGATCCGCTACGATCGGAATCTCCCGCCCCACAATCGGAAGCAGGACTTTTTTGCCGATCAGATGCCGGTACCGCTCGTCAGACGGATTCACAGCGACGCCCGTGTCGCCGAACATCGTCTCCGGCCTTGAAGTCGCCACGACGATCCCGTCGGCCCCGGTTATCCCATCTTCCGCAAACGGATAACGGAAATACCAGTACTTCCCGTTACTATCTTCGTGCTCGACCTCCGCGTCCGACAAACTCGTCCCGCAGGTCGGGCACCAATTGATCATACGATTGCCGCGATAAATCAGGCCCTTCTCATAGAGGTGTACGAAAAATTCCGTGACCGCTTTGTTCAGTCCCGCGTCCATCGTGAAGCGCTCCCGCGACCAGTCACAGCTATCGCCGAGGCGGCGCTGCTGTTCCGTGATGCGCCGGCCGTAGATCTCGCGCCATTCCCAGACACGTTTCAAAAATTCCTCGCGCCCAAGCTTCTCTTTTGTCTTTCCCTCTTTCTCATAAATCTCGTCCGCCACGCGCACCTCGGTCGCGATGCTCGCGTGGTCGGTGCCCGGCAGCCAGAGTGCGCAATAACCCTGCATTCTGCGCCACCGCGTCAGGACATCCTGCAGCGTCTGATCGAGCGCATGCCCCATATGCAGCTGCCCCGTGATATTCGGCGGCGGCATAACGATCGTGAACGGACGCTTCCCGGGATCCGGTTCCGCGCGAAAATCGCCGTCCCGCTCCCATGTCTCATAGACGCGCGCCTCAAAATCTTTCGGATCATATGTCTTGTTCATTCAACCTCTTCACAATATAGCGTCCCGAGCGTCACGCGCACGGCGCCGAGCCGTCCCGTATCGCGCTTTCCGAAGCCGTAGCCGGTTTTTTCCGGCACGAGCCCGAGCCGCGGTTCGAATTTTGCGTTCAGGCCTTTTATTATACCAAAGCCGGTCGGCGTAATCATCTCCGTTTTTACAGCGTCTTCGATCACGATCGGAATCCCATGCCCCCGAGCCATCTCCATTACAGCCGGCGCCGGCACCGGAATGACGCCGTGCTGGCACAGGATCGTGCCCGAGCCGTCGTGCAATGCGCCGCAGTAAAACTCTTCCACGCCGAGCAGATCGACCGCGATCGCCGTGCCGACGATATCGATGATCGAATCCATCGCACCGACTTCATGGAAAGCAACGTCCGCTTTCGGCACGCGGTGTACCGCCGCCTCGCCGTCCGCGATCGCCGAGAAGATCGCCAGCGCGTACCCCTTCGCGCGCGCCGTCAGTCCGCTCCCCTCAATCAGGGACACGATATCGGAATAATGACGATGCCCGTGGGGACGGTCTGATTTTGTCACATGATCATCCGCGTGGCCATGGCTGTGCCCGGGGCCAGGATGCCCGTGGGGACGGTCTGATTTTGTCACATGATCATCCGCGTGGCCATGGCTGTGCCCGGGGCCATGTGACAAAATCAGACCGTCCCCATTTACACTATTTACAGAAAGCCCCGATACCGAACCGCCCTCGCCCTCTACGATCACATCCAGATTGATTCCATGGATTCCGTTTCGATCAAAGGGATGCGGAATGAGTTCGTACGGTTCCGGCACGAATTTGTCGAGTTCCGCACAAATTTTTCCGGCATTCGCTCCGAGATCAATCAGCGCGCCGAGCGTCATGTCGCCGCTGATTCCATCCGGCGCTTCAAAATACAGGATTTTTTTATTCAATCGTCTTCTCCGCTTTTATTCAGGCTTACAAATCTTATATTATATAGTTATAAGTATACCATGCAGGCAAAGCCGGGCCTGTTTCACGGGAGTGAAAAATGGGTCCGATAACCGGTTAATCCCGCAGCCGGAATGCCGGCATGGGGTTCAGTTTGTGGAGATTCTTCTCATGCATCCGGTCAATCTTTTCCTTCGCCGCGGGATCGTCGCAGACCCCGTCGCGGATATACCGATCCAAAA
>WRFF01000189.1 GCA_009778945.1 Clostridiales bacterium
GACCGACGGGCGGCTATATCCTCGGATATCTGCCCGCCGCGGTTATTATGGGATGGTTCGCGTCGAAAGGCGCAAATGCGGAAACGGCGCGAAAGCCGGCTTTGGGCGGAACGCTTAGAGGTGGCAGGGGTGTTTTGATCTCTTTGGCGAAGGGCGTTCCGGCGCTGGCGGCGTGTTACGCGCTGGGTACCGGTTGGTTCATGTTATCGCAGGGGATGGGATTGTGGCAATCCTTGGTGATGTGCGTCATCCCGTTCGTCCCCGGCGATGTGTTAAAAATCATCGCGGCTTCGGTCGTGATAGAGGCGCTGCGAAACCCCTTGCGGGCGATCGCGGCGTCCCGAAATGGAGGATTATGATGGCGGACGAAATACTGCTTACCAAAGAAGGGTATGAGGCAAAACTGGCGGAGCTCGATGAGCTGCGGACGGTTCGGCGCCCCGAGATCGCGGAGCGTCTGAAAGAGGCGATTGCCTATGGGGACATCTCCGAAAACTCGGAATACGACGCGGCCAAAAATGAGCAGGCCGAGTTGGAAGACCGCATCGGGCGCCTTGAAACCCTCATCAATAACGCAAAGATCATTGAAAACGACGGCAAGGATAAGGATGTCGTGCGGATCGGGCAGAAGGTCCAGATCCGCAAGGTCGGCTCCAAGGAAAAACCGCTCACGTACATCATCGTCAGCTCAAGCGAAGCGGACCCGATCAACGGCAAAATCAGCAATGTGAGTCCGGTCGGCGCGGCGCTTGAAGGGCAGAAGGTCAAGAGCAAGGTGGAGGTGAAACTGCCCGGCGGCGTCGTGAAGTACGAAATCGTTTCGATCGGCTGAGGGCGCGCTTGATTTATGACTGAAGAACAAATAAAGAATACGGGAAACGCGCCGGAGGAGTCTGAGGTATCCGAGGCGGAGGAGCTCTCCGCGGAGGATCTGAATGAGTTGCGTCTCATCCGGCGCGAAAAGCTCGCGAAACTGCGCGAAGCGGGGCGCGATCCCTACCTGAACGAATCCTGGGATGTAACCGATAGCGCCGCAGGCGTCTGCGCGCGTTTTGAGGCGGCGGAGGAAATGGCGCCTCAAAACGCTTTGGATGTGACGTCGCTTCGCTCCGCTGCTGCTTTGGATGTGACGTCGCTTCGCTCCGCTGCTGCGGACGGCGCGAAGGAGCTCCCGGAGATACGCGTCTCGCTCGCGGGGCGGATTATGGCCAACCGGCATATGGGCAAGGCGTCCTTTATCGATGTGCACGACAAGAGCGGCAAGATCCAGGTTTATGTACGCAGGGATGTCATCGGTGACGAGGAATATGAGTGGTTTCTGACGGACGACATCGGCGATATCGTCGGCGTGTCCGGCACGGTTTTCCGCACGCGGCACGGTGAGATCACGGTGCGGGCGGAACGGCTTGTGCTGCTTTCGAAGAGCCTTCAGATCCTGCCGAACAAATGGCAGGGGCTGCGCGACAACGACCTTCGGTACCGCCAGCGTTATGTGGATCTGATCATGAACCCCGATGTGCGCGAGACTTTCCTGAAGCGCGCGAAAATCCTGCGGGAGATCCGGCGTTATTTGGAAGAAGACGAGGGCTTCCTCGACGTCGATACGCCGATCCTGACGGTCATCGCGGGCGGGGCGAACGCGCGGCCGTTCGCGACGCACCACAACACGCTCGACATCGATATGAAGCTGCGGATCAGCAACGAACTCTACCTCAAACGCCTGGTCGTCGGCGGTTTTGACCGCGTGTACGAAATGGGCAAAATGTTTCGCAACGAAGGAATGGACCGTAACCACAATCCGGAATTCACCGCGATGGAACTCTATCAAGCTTACGGGCAAATGGAGGACGTGATGCGCCTGACGGAGCAGATCGTCTACCACGCGGCGCTCGCGGCCGGCGGTTCGCCGGTCATCGAGTATCAGGGCAAGACCTTTGACCTGACGCCGCCGTGGGACCGCCTTTCCATGCAGGATGCGATCCGGGCGAAGCTCGGCGAGGATTTTGACCGTATCGAAACGGATGAAGAGGCGCGCGCGGCCGCGAAGAAACACCACATCGAAAACGCGGACAAGCTCACGCGCGGCAAGATCATCGCGGAACTCTTTGAGGCGTACTGCGAGGACGATCTGGACGGCCCGGTCTTTATCACAGGGCATCCGGTCGAGATCAGCCCGCTCGCCAAGCGCGACGCATCCGACCCGCGCATCACACGGCGCTTTGAGGCCTATATCAATACGTGGGAAGTTGCGAACGGCTTCTCGGAGCTCAACGATCCGATCGACCAGCTTGCGCGTTTTCAGGCGCAGCAGGCGCAGCTTGAGGCGGGCGACAGCGAAGCGCATCCGATGGATGAGGATTTCGTGAACGCGCTGAAAGTCGGCATGCCGCCGACAGGCGGCCTCGGCGTCGGTATCGACCGCGTGATCATGCTCCTTACAAACGCCCCCTCGATCCGCGATATTATTCTCTTCCCCACGATGAAACCGTAATAGACGAAAACAGTGTATTATAAGGTTTTTTGCGGCGATAAAATGCCGCGCCATACACCCGAAATACACTAGTTTAAAGGGAAACGACAGAAAGCTGACCACCGCAGGACAAAAGTCCTGCGGTTTTTATTCGACCCAAACAATCCCAACCCAAGCAAGTTGCAAACTACCTCGACGAGCGCAACACCCTAGCACCTGAGTTAACCGATTTTTGAGTATTTGGAGAGTGTGGCCTCTCGCAATCGTTGGCAATCAGCCATTTCATGATTTGCCGGGTGAGGGGATGTATGCACTAAACACGGGGAAGAGCGTGCTGTGAACCATGAACTGGTCTCAGCGGCACGGCGCAGGGCTGGCATCAAAGGGTAAGTGACGGATTTGAAAATTCCGGCGCAACAAGTGATCGACGCTTATCACCAACTTTTTCAGGTAGAAAAATCATTCAGGATGGCAAAATGAATCTTTGAAAAAAGCAGCTTTGTCCGCTTCGATGCGGGCCGCATCGGAATTGCCAAAAAAGAAGAAGCCGCCGAGAACTGTGCCAATGTGCGAGCTGCGTGAGGCGGCCTCGACCGTCACCCTACCGGGCTGGCGGCTGATTATTCGTTATTGCTTGTGGGAGACTACCACCTTCGGGACTTGACTCGACCCTGCTTAGCGGAGAGGTTTCCAGGCCATTGCAGTTCACATGGGACGGCGTTTGACAGTGAACAGGTTGATTTGTGGCACAAAATTGGAGTAAAGAACGAATTTTCCTCAATAAAACCGAAAAAACAGGGGAAATAGGCGATA
>WRFF01000190.1 GCA_009778945.1 Clostridiales bacterium
ATTGGCGTCATAGTGGCATTTGGATTCCACCGTCTGCGGCACGGGGCCCATGGAGCGGCTCCTCGCGTCGAGGTACAGGCGCTTGTATTCGGTCCTGGGGATCGGCCAGTCAAGTTCGGGCCGAAGCAACTGATAGTCGAAATCGTACGCGTCCATGACATCAATACGTACGCGCGGCGTGGATTCCCAGCCGTTGTGGATACCTTTCAGATACCGGTCGAAGAAACGGGTCAGTTCATCGATCCCAAGCCGGGAATAATGATCCGGCCACTCGAAATCCCTGTGTATGCGGAACCATTTTTGCGTGGAGCTGATATTCATAAAGCCCCGCGTCGCGCCGCGCAGATGGAAATGCTGCCAGCCGCCGGTCACATACGCCGGAACCACGATCTTCTCCCATTTCGGGACCTTGTCCTCCCAGTACGCGTTGTTCAGCGGATAGTCCTGGACGGTCTGATAGACGTCCTCAATATAGCCGTTGCCGACAAAATCGGCGACCAGGAACTTATTGAACCCGCATTCGGTGATCCCGCCTTTGTTCAGAAATTCGCGGTAGATCTCGCCTGTGCCTTCCCACGGCGCGATGCAGGTGAGATGAGGCGGCTGTTCGGCCGCGATCCGCCACTGGGCCATCGCGAACGCGGAGTTGCCGCACATGCCCACCTGGCCGCTGCACCACTCCTGCCCGGCAATCCACTCGATCAGGTCGTACCCGTCGAGCCCTTCTTGCGAGCTCCACATATAGCAGTCACCCTCGGAATTTCCGATGCCGCGCATATCGTAGTTTATGACCGCGTAGCCTTTATAGCACCAATACAGGGGGTCCGGCCCCTCGAATTTTGTGAAATCCGAATGGGAGCCGTACGGGACGCAGTAGGTTTGCCACGAAAAATCCGAGTCCGCGGTGGGCCTTTTGCCGTAGAAGCTCCACGAAATGACCGCGGGGATTTTCTCGCTTTCGTTTTTCGGCCTGTAGATGTCGGCGTAGGTGATGACGCCGTCGCGCATGGGGATGGCGACGTCCTGCTCGCAAATGACTCCCGGCGCGCATTCATACGTGCGTGGATTGAGTTCCGGCCAGTCGCCCCATCCGTTTATGCAGTATATCGGGCGCCCGTTTTCGTCGAGTTCCGCCCGGTCGATATTGTTTTTCGGCGGATGCGGCTTCAGCTTCCGATAAGAAACATCGAACGTTTCGCCGTTAATTTCGATCTTTTTCTTGATAATTTCATCTGACATGATATGTCTCCTTTCACAGGGGCGGCTCGTTTATCCGAAAATGGGCGAACGAACCGCCCCTCCGTTCTATCCTATTTGTTCGTAACCGGCAGGATCAAGCGCGACGGGTGCTCCTTGTCGAAATAGTACGTGTCTTTACCGATATTCAGCCCGTAATGATGGCCGCCGAAATCGAACAGGTTCGTATCGTGGCAAGCCACTTCGATGCGGATCCGATGGCCTTTCTTGAAGATATTGGCGAAAGGCTGTATTTCGATGTCGTACTCGTAGATCTTGTTGTTTTCGATTTCCTGCGGGTGCTCGTGCGTATAGTACGGGCGCCACGGCCTTTCAAATTTTTCGTCGCGCTCAAAGCTGTGGGAAGCGCGCAGCCTGCCGTGCGAGAGGAGAATCGACTCCAGCGGATAGTTCTTCGGCTGGACCTCATCCGGCAACTGATCCCAAACCTTCACGTAGAACTTCGTATCGACATAATCCGGATATTCCTGATCGGTCGAACAGAAGAGGATCAGCCGACCGTGACCGCAGATCTCCAGGTCTTCCTTCATGGGGTCGGTCGTAAACGTGAGGACCTCCCGGTAGGAATAGATCTTCCCGTGCTCGACCACCGCCGCTCCGATGCCGCTGAAATGGCTCCAGTCGGGTTGCGGATAGGAGTATGTGACGGACGCTTTGTCCGCGACAGGCTTTTCGGAGACGAGTTTTCCGTCATTCAGGGAATCGACAACGCCGGTCTTCTCGCCCGACAGATAGAACGGCGTATAGTCGGCCCGCTCAAGCGGCCACTCCTGCTCGATCCGGTACTCGTCCAGGCCGTGGACGAACAGCGTGACGGGCGGTTCTTCCATGACGCCGGTGTCGTTGCCCTTCAGCCAATGATCGAGCCAGCGCAGGATCAAAAGCCGCATCTCGTCGGAATTGTAGATGGCCATTTCGTCACCTTCAAACTCCCCGTGGCAGAGCAGCAGTTTCTTCGGCGCATTGATTTCCTCATAGCCTCTGGTATTTCCGCGCAGGTGCAGGCCGGTCTTGTGCCAGAAGCCGATGCTGTATACGGAGCATTTGATCTTGCTGAAATCCGGCCGGCGGACCTTCCAGAAATCGTCGAAGGTCGGGTGGTCGATTGCCATTCTCGGCAGATCCCACGAACCGAGCTTGTTCGGATGTTTCAGGCCAAGCCCCAGCGTGTAGTTTGCCCGGATCTCGACCAGATGCCAGGAGGAAGGGAAACCGACGCTCAGGTTCCCGCCGTGGTACATCACGTCCCGGTACAGATCCGCGCCGCCGTCATAGGGGATGATGGTAACCAGATGCGGCGGCTGCGTCGCGGCCGCAAACCATTGCGCCCACGCCAGAAGGGACTCGCCCATCATGCCGACCTTCCCGGTGCACCAGGGCTGGATGGCAAGCCATTCGATGCAGTCGTACATATCATTCTGGATTTCCTGCCCGTACAGGTCCCACTCGCCGTCAACGGACATACCGGTACCGCGCTGATCCTGGATCACGACGATGAAGCCGCGCTTCACAAACCAGGATATGTCGTTGGTCTCCACGCAATGGACGGTCGGCACATTCGGCAGGAAGGACAGCGCTTTCATATATGCGGTGGATGAAAAAATAACCGGGAATTTTCCGGGCGCATCCGGTCTGTGGATGTCCATGGCGATGCGCGCGCCGTCCCGCATCGTTACGTATACGTCAAACTCGGACACCATCTCATACTCGGGTTTGCTGAGTTTGTCGGCGGGGAAACCTTCGGGCAGCAATGTCTTCATGATTTCCGGATCGCAAATTGTTGAATACATCTTCTTCCTCCTTTTTTCAAATCATCAAAGAACCTCTTGCCCGTCCGGGACAAGAGATTCTTTATTTTAGATATTTTTACGAGGTCACCGCACGATATACCCGCTGGCTGTCGTGTATTTCGGCGGGATAAACGGGACGAGCAGGTACGAATCGTATTTTCCGCCTGTATGGATGACATGGTTCCCCTGGTTGTTCGTCTCCCA
>WRFF01000191.1 GCA_009778945.1 Clostridiales bacterium
AAAGCCGTTTGCGCCCGTGATGACAACTTTTTTCATGGCCGGCCAAGATACCCGGCGATCTGTTGGTCCATAACCTCGCAAATCGCCGAATCCCGCAAATATGCTTTTGTCCAGGCAACGGTTTTCTCTATCGCCTCTTCGATATGCCAGCGCGGCTGCCAATGGAACGCCGTTTTCATGCGCGAACAATCCAGTTTGAGGAAATGGGCCTCATGCGGGCCGTCATCCGATACCGCCTCCCACCGCAAACCGTCCCCCCAGTACCGGCAAAAAAGGTCGGCCAGCGTCCCGGTGCTGACGCAGTCCCGATCATCGGGCCCCACGTTGTAGTATCCCGCGAAACCGGCGTCTTCATATTGTCTCCGGGCGATCGTGAGATACGCGAACAGCGGTTCCAGCACATGCTGATAAGGCCGTACGGAATGCGGATTTCGGATGATAACGGATTCTTTTTTTATTGCCGCGCGCACGCAATCGGGAATAATGCGATCCCCGGCGAAATCGCCGCCGCCGATCACGTTGCCCGCCCGTGCGGTGGAGACGGCCGGTTTCCCGTCCGCGAAAAAAGAATTGCGATAGCTGTGCGTCACGAGTTCGGAACAGGATTTGCTGTTCGAATAGGGGTCAAAACCGTCCAACGGGTCGGTTTCCCGGTACCCCCATTCCCACTCGTTGTTTTGATACACTTTGTCCGTTGTGACATTCAGGAAGCT
Source organism: Clostridiales bacterium (assembly GCA_009778945.1). Lineage (GTDB taxonomy): Bacteria > Bacillota > Clostridia > Peptostreptococcales > Anaerovoracaceae > WRFF01. Next base: position 714 of record WRFF01000191.1, read on the forward strand.
TTTCACGCCGCCGCACAGCCGCACGCACTCCAAAATATTTACGGTGCCCATCACGTTGGTTTCATAGGTGTCCGCAGGGTCTTTATAGCCCTCGCGCACGATCGGCTGCGCCGCCATGTGGATGACGATTTCCGGCGCCGCGTCCCGAAACGCAGCCATAAGGCCTGCGCTGTCGCGGATATCGCCTGTGATTGAGGCCATTTTATCCGAGGCCCCGCAAATAGAAAACAGGTTCGGGTCCGTCGGAGGCTCCAGGGCGTAACCCGTGAGATCGGCGCCGCTTTGCGTAAGCACCCGGCAAAGCCAGGCGCCTTTAAATCCCGTATGGCCGGTCAGAAAGACCCGCTTGCCGCGCCAAAACTCCAGATCTCTCACCATTTCTTCCAAGGCGCCTGCCCCCCCGCCCAAAGCTCTTCCAGCTTCTGCTTATCGCGCTGGGTATCCATACACTGCCAGAAGCCGTCATGTTTGTACGCGGCAAGCTGTCCGTCGCTTGCCAGGCGCTCCAATGGCGCACGCTCCAGGATCGTTTCGTCACCATCCAAATAATCGAAGATTCCGGGTTCGAAAACCATAAAGCCTCCGTTGATGAAACTCCCGTCATCGTCCGATTTTTCACGGAACGCGTTGACCATACCGCCCTTTTCCATATTCAGCACGCCGAAGCGCTGTCCTACGTTAACGGCGGTTATGGTGGCGAGCTTTCCGTGGCTTTTATGGAATGCGAGCAATCCCTTTATATCCACATCCGATACGCCGTCGCCATAGGTAAGCATAAACGGTTCGTCCCCGATATAAGGGCGTACGCGCTTTACGCGTCCCCCCGTCATGGTATTCAGGCCGGTGTCCACAAGCGTCACCCGCCACGGCTCCGTAGCGCTTGCGTGGACCTCCATCAAATTGCCGTCGCGAAAATCAAAAGTGACATCGGAATTGTGCAGATAGTAATCCGCGAAATATTCTTTGATCACATAAGCTTTATAACCGCAGCAGATAATGAAATCATGGAAGCCATGTGCGGAATAAGACTTCATGATATGCCAAAGAAGCGGGTGCTCGCCTATTTCGATCATAGGCTTTGGCTTCAGATGGCTTTCCTCGGAGATCCTGGTCCCAAAACCGCCTGCAAGAATGACTGTTTTCATGCTTTTTGATTCTCACTCCATTTCATTCCAAGTATCTTTTATTCCTATACTATACTACCAATTCCGGCCCGTCACTTTATCAGGTCGTTCAGGTCGTTGCTTTCAAGGCCGCGTTCGTAAAAGTGAAGCAGGAAGCGCGCGATTGGCGCGGGCCAGAATTTGCGGTACATATCGAAATCCTCCGCGGACCGCACGCCGCTTCCGATCGAATTCGTCGTCTCCGAACCCTCATGAATGCGGTGCCCGACCAACGGCTCTTTCATATGGAGAAAGGCGCCGGGTTCTTTCGCGAGCCGGTACCAGGCTTCCCAATCCATATCATTCCGGTAGGTATCGGTGAAGCGAAAATCCGGAAAACGCTTTCGGTTGAAAGTGACGGAAGGGCAGCTCACGGGGCAGCCCATCGAAAACACGCGGTTGCGTACGAAACGGCTTCGCGGAAACCATACGATCGGCGCGTTCATAAGCCGTTTGATATGCAGCAGCCGATTGTCGTATACGCGGCCCTGGGGCCGGATTTCAAAATAATTCGCGTAGGTCAGAATCGGGTTCTTTTCACGCGAAAAAGCGTCCATGGCGCATTCGGTGAAGGCCGGCTCATAAATGTCGTCCTGATGCGCGAGGGTCACAAAATCCGTCTCCGCCTGCGCGTAGGCAAAATTCCAATCCGACGCAATACCGGCGGAGATCTCGTTGATAAGGAGCGGGACGCCGTATTCCGCGGCGATTCCCCGCATTGTATCCGTCGGGGTTGAAGTTGCCATAAGGATACGGCTTCGCGCGGTCTGCGCAAGCAAACTTTCGATCAGCTCGCACAAATAGGGGCTGTCCTTATACGCGCAGATCACGAAACCATGGCTGTCCATAAAGTCTTTTATCATAAAAACCAGTATAGCACAGGGCCTGCGCCGCAAAGCCTGCCGCCGGCGCGCGCGAGCGCAGCCGTCTCAATCCCCGTCTGCCCCAAGCTCGATCTGCATGGGCGGGATCCCCAGTTGGCTGAAGGAGTATTCGTCCTGGCAGACAAGGTCGGCTTCATACATCCCCGGAGGAAGATTGTGCGCCTCCGCCCAAACCTTCCCCGTATCCCCGGGCAAAAGCGTCTGGCCGAAAGGTACGGATACGATCTGGGATTTCGGATCGCCGGCCTTTCGGATCACGAGGTTGAGGGCGCCGTACCCTTCCGCGCTCAATACGGTCTTCCCCGTATTTATCGCAACAAACGTGCCGGAGATCGTGCCGTTGTCCGCCGTCAGGTCGAGCGCGTCAAGCGACGCTGCGGCTTTGACCTTTGAAAGATCGTCCGTAAACCAGTACAGCGGCGTATAATCGTCATCCATGATCAGATCCATATAGCCGGCCTT
>WRFF01000192.1 GCA_009778945.1 Clostridiales bacterium
AATGACTCGCATAATCAAACAACCACAACAAACAACAATACGACGACAACCACTACTTCAACGATAACGACGGACTCTGAAACAACACCCGCGCCTGCGGCTGTAGCCTTGGGGTCGTCGTCGGATACGCCGCCGCCGACTGCGGCGGAACTCCAGGCTTCGATTGACGCGTTGCGCGCGCGCGTGGACGCGGAGGATGCGCTGATTGGAAACCAATCAGCGGTTTTGAAGGCTGCGACTGCGGCAGACACGGCCGCGTCAGCGCCTCATTATATGCAGACGCCTTCGTTGCGCGCAATCATCGGCTATCTCGGCGCGGCGGCCTGCGCGGCGCTTGTAGGGCTCTTTCTCGGGCTGCGCCGGCGCGCGGTGATCCTGCTTGCGGGGATCGTGTGCGCGGGAGGAGTCTGCATCTGGTGTTTCGCGCCGGGTTTTGATCCGGGCTCCTATGCGGCGTCCGGCGGCAACACCCCGATGGCGGCGCAGGATGCCGGCGGCGGTTCGGACGCGGCGGCTTCGGCGGCAGATAGTTCGAATGCGTCAGGCGCTTCGGATAGCCTGGACAGCGGCGGTGCGGGCGTTGCGAACCAAACAACTGCGTCCGCTCCCGCGTCTTCGGGCGCGTCCTCTCCGGGTTCCGGAATGGCGGGCGGAGGAACGACCACAACTACGGATACGGCGGCCGCGACGAGCACATCAAGCTCCAATCCCGCGTCCCCGGCGCCGCAGCATACCGTTATTCTGTCGATCGACTGCACTTCGCTCCTCGGGAACATGGACAAACTGAACGCGTCCAAGCGCGGCCTTGTCCCGGCGAGCGGCATGCTGATGTCTGCGCGCCCGGTTTCCTTCACGGCGGGCGAGACGGTTTATGACATCCTTGCGCGCGAATGCAAGGCGAGCGGTATCCCTATGGATTCTACAAACACGCCGTTGTATAATAGCGCGTATGTAAAAGGGATTGGCAACCTGTACGAGTTCGACGCGGGACCAACCTCCGGCTGAATGTTTAGTGTCAACGGAGCGTTCCCGAGTATGGGCTGCGCTCAGGTACACTTGAAAGACAGCGATGTAATCGCATGGCGGTATACCTGCAATCTCGGAGCCGATATCGGCGCTACCGGCGCTTCACAAGGATAAATCTTCAGGGATGGTTCTTTTGTCCTAAAAGTCCAGGACAAAAGGAACCGTACCTTGTATACTGTGTATCATGCAAGGATTCTTAAATAATTATTACTATCTCATCAGCCTTGGCGTCATCATTCTCGCGATGGCGCCGTTTGTGGTCAGCTTCGAGGGCCGGAAGCCGCAGGCGCGTGAAATCGTGTTGATTGCAGTGCTTATCGCGCTTGCGGTCGTCTCGCGCGCCGCCTTTTTCATGGTGCCGCAAGTCAAGCCGATCGCAGCGCTTGTCATTATCTCGGGCGTTTGTCTCGGCCCGCAGAGCGGCTTTATGGTCGGCGCCCTCTCTGCGTTTGTATCAAATTTTCTCTTCGGGCAGGGGCCGTGGACGCCCTGGCAGATGTTTGCGCTCGGAGTCATCGGCGCGCTGGCCGGTGTGCTTTTCAAAGGGGACGGTCTGGTTTTGTCACAACAAGATGTGACAAAACCAGACCGTCCCCTTTTGACACCACTGTCTCGCGCCGTTGCGCGACGGGCGGGGGATCGCCGGCGCCTCGCGCTGCTCTGCGTTTACGGCGGCGTCTCCGTACTGGTGCTCTACGGTCTGCTTGCCGACACGGCGTCCGCGATGATCTTCACCGCTACGTTGAACCTGCCTGCCTTGCTGACCGTATACGCGGCGGGTCTGCCGTTCAACGCGATCTTCGCCGGCTCGACTGTCGTTTTCCTGCTGCTTCTCGCGCGCCCGATGCTTGAAAAACTGGAACGCATAAAGAAAAAATACGGTCTGCTGATGACCTGACAGCTCGGTTGGGGGTGTACGCCATAATGTCTCACGCATCACATAGATTCTCGAACATCGATTTTGCGGAAGCTGTTGCAAGCAGTACGCACGAACGAGTGGATTCATTGAATTTCAAAGAGATTGAAATACCAAGAGATAATGGCGGGATTGATACGCAAGAATGCGTGTACTGTTTGAGCGCTTAAAACTGTTTGAAATACAAGCGTTTGCAATCACAAAATCGGGAATTTTTTCACAAAAAACGCTTGCATTTCTATTTTATTTTTCATATAATAGACAGGCTCGCGTAAAAGCTGAAGCCCTTACCCGATTCGCAAAGCGAATCGTTGGCAGGCTTCGTGCGAGGATTCTCGAACATTGATTTCGTGAAATCTACCGCTCAGTTTTTGCGGGCGCATCGATGATGCGGGAGGTTGCCGCCGGCGCCTTTTTGGGGCAGCGTGACGGGGAATTTCCGCGGAGAATGTCTTTTCACGAAAAAGGCGAAACAAAGGAGAAACAAATGGCAGAACAGCAAAAGATTCGGATCAAGCTCAAAGCGTATGAGCCCGAAGTGCTCGACAAGGCCGCGGCGGATATCGTGGAGACCGCGAAGCGGAGCGGAGCGGATGTCTCCGGCCCGATCCCGCTCCCGACCGAGAAAGAGATTGTCACGATTCTGCGCGCGGTGCACAAATACAAAGACAGCCGCGAACAGTTTGAGCAACGCACGCACAAGCGTCTCATCGTGCTGATGCACGCGACAACGAAGACGATGGACTTGATGATGAACCTCGATCTTCCCGCCGGCGTGGATATCGAAATCAAATTGTAAGTTATTTCATCTTATATGAACGTTTTGCGAAAAACGTTCCAATGTAAGGAAGGAGTTTATTCGGTAGAAATGAAAGCAATACTCGGAAAAAAGATCGGCATGACGCAGATCTTCACGGAAGAAGGGGTTGTCATCCCCGTCACCGTGATCGAAGCGGCGCCGAATATCGTCGTGCAGGTCAAGACTGCGGAGACGGACGGCTATGACGCGGTTCAGCTCGGTTACGCCGAACTTAAAGAGGGTCGCGCAAACAAGCCGACGAAGGGTCATTTCGCAAAATGGGGTGCGCCGCTCCGCAGGATACTCGCGGAAGTGCGCCTTGAAGAAGGCGAGGCTTTTGAAGCGGGACAGGAGATCACGGTCGCCGATTTTGAAGAAGGAAAGAAGATCGACGTCACCGGTACGAGCAAGGGCAAAGGCACGCAAGGCAATATTAAGCGCCACGGCCAT
>WRFF01000193.1 GCA_009778945.1 Clostridiales bacterium
CAAAACTACTTCGCGGGTCGATATCTTCATTTTACTCTACCTCCTGTATACCTTTTGCCGGGATAAGCGTGATGTGGAAATTCGCGTTCGTCCCGTCGACGTTGGCGTAGTTGCCGCTGGCTGCGATGAACAGGCCGCCACTGTCCGACGTAAGGTGGTCCATATAACTTGCCAGGGTATTCGGCGACGCGGCTATGCCTGTTACGCTGATGCTGCCCTTCGACGCCGAAACATAGTGTATTTCCATATCTCTTGACGCGCCGTTATAAATCCAGTCAAGCAGGAGCGACGCGTTCGGGGAAGCCGCGTAAAACTCCAGGAATTCCGAAGACAGGACGGTCATGAACTCGATATCCGCTTCCAGCCCGGCTATCTGCGCAAGCGAGTCCACGGCGGTATAGTTTTCGAGTTCGAGGGTCAAACGCAGATCTTCTTCCCTCAATGCCTGAACTTTGGTGTAAGGGAAGTAAACCCCCGCCGCGAGAGCGCCGCAGGCAATGACGAGCGTGAGGATCATTACCCTTACGGCTCTGCCGGACACCTTGCGCTCCTTCTTCTGGCGCCTCAGGTCCAGGTCCGCGGACAGCTTGGTCTTCCCGTTAAGCGATGCGGCGTAGGCGTCGAGGTAGTACTCCGCGCCGAACTCCGTGATGCTTTGTATTTTGCCGTCGGAGATCCCGCTGAATACATTTCCGGCGTTAATAACGGGCAAGTCAAGGTTGTCGGCGAGCTTTTCCTGGATCGCGGTCAAGTTCCGCCTGTTGCCGAAGACTAATATGTGTTCTATTTTCGAGTCGCGCTCGCGGTATTGTATGTAGTCGATGATCGACGCTATCTCCGCTGACAGGCTTTCGATGCAGGGCGCCGCGATCTCGTCAGTTTCGCCCGCCAGCGATTCCGCGCACAGGACCGCCTCAAAATAGCGGCTTACGTAGAACCTGCCGTTTACGAATATCATTATATTCGCCGGGTAATCGGAGACGTCCAAAACCGCGAAGGATTTTGTGGGGTCGAAGCCCTGGATTTTATCCTTGAGCTTCATCAGTTTGTCGCGCGCGTTTTCACGGATATCCAGGCGCTCGGGCGTGAAGCCCGCTTTTGACGCGGCGCGCATCAGGGACTCCGCAGCGATTTTATCGAACGCCGCCGCGAAAACACCCAGTTTTTTCCCGTCCGCCGCAGCCTTTTCGCCCGGTTTGTCGGCGAGGCCCGTCACCCGGAAATCGATCGTGAACTTGCCGATGTCACCGGATAAATACTGCGTGATTTCCGTTAAAATGTTTTCGCGCAGCGCATCGTCCGCCATATCGGGCAGCATAAACTGCTGGGTTATGATATCCGGGCCGCCTGTGAGCAGAACGCATTTCCCGCCTTTGATATGCGCAGAAGCCGCCGCTTCCTTTATCGCGTCCCGCAAGACGATGTGGTGGTCCGTGCCGGGGATTTCCCGGATCGGAGCGGACCCTGCTTTGACGATTTTCCCCGAGCCGTTGGTCTGGATTATCCTGACCGACCGGCCGCTGACATCTATAGTGATTTTTGCTGTCTTTAAACTTGCCATTTGTTCGCCTCCTGGATTATTAGGATTTTCCGCAGTTCATTTTTTGTACGTTAAGGTCTGTCTCCTGTCGTCTCGCGTATGACGAGTTTGGCCGTGCCGTCGAAAGTTATGTCATTTATTTTTATTTTCAGGCTGCCGTCTTCGGGTTCGATTTCTTCTTCCCCTATGATTATGATTGTTCCGTCGCCATCCGCGTCGAACAGGCCGCCCGGCAGCATTTTATCTTCCTGCGCGGGGTTGAAGGGTAAAATTCTGACAGATGTACCGAGGATTCCTCCGCAGTTTCCAACAAATATTCCTCTTAAGTTTCCGTTGTTCGGCGAGGCGTTTTTGAATATGTAATTGTCTGAGAGCGTCGCGAAAATACCCTCGAACGAAGCCTGGCTGTTTTGAGCCTTGAGTATGAGGTCGTTCTCCGCGTAATACTGAGGCACCTGTGCGGTGCTGTACGCAGCCATACGGAAGTTTTGCCCATCCGTTGTCAGCTTTCCCTTGTTGGCGTTGCCGTCTTTGGTCGCCACGAACATACTGTTTGACTCGTTGTTTCCGCTGCCCCCGCCGGATACGTAGATCGTAACGTCCCCGCCGGACGCGAGAAACTTTCCGTCAATTAAACGAGTTGTGCTGCTTCCCATGTTTAACTTAATGTCGCGGCCTTTTGTCAGAAACACCGTTCCGCCGACAGCGCCGTTCCCGGTAAATTGAGAGTTTTCTGATATAGTAATAGCTTCCGTGCCTGTGCCGCCTCCGACATATACGCCTCTGAGTTTGGGGCAGTTGACCGCTCCCGTAGCAATGGTGAGGTTGCCGTTCACGACTTCCATATACACAAGATTGGGATAACTGCCTGACAATGTGTAATTCCCGGTCACTCTTATATGCGTCGCGTTCTGATTAACTCCGTTGCTCCAGCGAGTGTCGTCTGCGGGAATATTACCCAGAACGCTGTCCCTCGTCAACTCGTTGGTTTCGGAAATCACGTACTTCAACTGGGCGATAAGGCCATCATACGCTTGCTGTTTTTCAGTCGCTGCAATCGTTTCCCACACATAATTTGAGCCGTTCTTAGCGTAACTTCCGTCGGCATTCTTTTTCAGCGCTTGATATACGTTTGTATTGTTATTTTTATAATAAGCGCCGCCGTCGTATGAGCCGAACTGCAGAATTTCTTCCCTGCCTTCGCGGCCGCCTTCAGGCCTTGTAAAAACCGTGCCGCCGACGTTCGGTCTGGCGTCCCCCGTCCCGGATTCCCCTTCCGCTTCTCCAGGGTTGAGTGAAAACACACCGCCTACGGATGCGACCAGCGTGCGCCCGCCCAATTCAGCGGTTATGATGTATCTGATCGCTTTTGTCGGGTAAAAAACCACCTCGGTCCAGATTTCCGCTTCGGAGTCCTCAAGTTCGGGGTCTTCGTCCACGATTCCCTCATATGCTTCAATTATCAGTTCCCGCGAATCGCCGATCATAGCAAGTTCGTCGTCAGAATGGATCGGATTGTCAATGAAAATCCGCTCATCCCCGATGTAAAAATGGATAGTTATCCCGAGGTTCCCACCCTCAGCAGGTTTGACATCCTTGTATATATCAAATAGCTGATCCTTGATATAAGTCAAATGATCGCTTCGCCA
>WRFF01000194.1 GCA_009778945.1 Clostridiales bacterium
CGTCTTCCGCGCCCCGTGCGAAATACGCGGGCAGCAAGGCCTTCAGGCTGTCCTTTGCGCTGCTCCGCCGTTTTGAAACAGCTTCCTTAAATTCGTCCCACCCGGCTTCTTTTTCCGCCTTCGCCGGGGACAGGGCAGTCAGTTTCAGCGCGTCGAGCGCGGCGGCGGCCCCTTCCGAATCGCCCGCTTCAAATTGCGCAAGGACCGTCCGGACATTCTCCGCGTCCGCAGCGCTCTTCTCCGCAAAGCGGCCGAAACCGTTCTTCGCGAGGAAACGCGTTATGGTTTCAAAAGTTTGCGCCGCAAAACACAGCGTCTCCGTGATCTCTTCGCGCGCGGAGGGAGTCCGCAGGACGCCCCCCGAGGCGCCGGATTCCGCCAGCTCGTCCACCTTCGCCCTCAGCCACTCGAAAGGGTCCGGCAGCGCGCGGATAAACGCATATGTGTCCGCAATCATTTCACGCACAGGGCGTTCGCTTTTCAGACTGCCATAGGCGTCGCAAAAATCCAGAAACGCCGCGTTATCTTCCGCTGAAAAACATTCTTCAAGCAGCGCGTCCATTGCCTCTTCCCGCAGGATATCGGCGCGGCGTTCGTCAGCGGGCTGAAACGAGGGGTCGAGCCCGATGACGGGAAAATGCTCCCGGATAACGCTGAGCGCAAACGCGTGAAAGGTCGATATTCGGGCGGCGCCGATTCGATAAAGCTGTTCTTCCAGAAAGGGATCGGACGCGCCTGTTCCGAGCGCGTCTTCCAGCGATTTGGTGATGCGCTGCCGCATCTCGGCGGCGGCCGCGTCCGTGAACGTGACGACAAGCATTTCGGAAAGCGGCACGCGGTCTTCCGTAACGAGCCGCCGGATACGTTCGGTCAACACCGCCGTCTTGCCGGAGCCTGCGGCGGCCGCGACGAGCAGGTCTTTGCCGCGGCTCTCGATGGTCTCGCGCTGCGCGGCCGTCCAGTCCATCAGGCCTTGCAGCGCAGCGCAGCGGCGGCCGCGCCGATCAGTGTGACGCCGTCCGGTGTGACAAGTTCGTATGGCGGCGCCCCGCCTGCCGAAAGCGCCCGCTCAAACCGCTCGCGGAACCGGTCGCCATAGCGGAACGAACTCCCCTCGCAGACAAGCAGGCGCGTCGTTTCCGGTGCGGCGTCCCCGCCGCGCGTCATCATCGCCGCCGCACAAATCGCAAGCAGCTTCGCGGCGCGGTCGTATAGCGCGTCGATCAGCCGGCGCACCGCCTGCCGGTCCGCAGCGCCATCCCCGGCGAAGCGATCCACACACGCCGCGATGTCCGCTGCGCGCAGTTCACCCGTCGCGCGAATACGCGCAGTTGTTTCCGCTTCGAATAACCCTTCTTCCGCGGCCGCTTTCAGAACACGCAGCGTCAGCTCCCCGAAATACGCGCCGCTGACCATTTTCTCCAGGCGCTGCGCGCCGGGGTCCGCGGAAGCCCCATCGAGCACAAGATCGCAGGGCCCCCGGCGGAAACCCGCGTAACCGCCGGATTCCGTATTGATCAGCATCCTGCTCGACGGCTCCCGGTAGCAATAATTCATCCCCGTCCCGAAGACGAGCCCGAGATAGCCCCCGTACTCCTGCCGCAGCCCTTCGCCCGCGGCAAGCGTACCAAGCAGCGCCGCCACCGTATCGTTGAGTACCGTCATGCGCTTTTTCGCAAAGCCTTTTCGCAGGAACGCGGCGTTCAGACTCTCGCCGACAAGAAGGCCTTCCGCGCCTTCCACTTCGACCTCCTTCGCAAAATACAGGATGCGCGCGTCCAGATTCGGAAGCGTTACCGACGGATAGGAAAAGCAGAAACCGACCCTGTCTGTGCCTTCCGCAAACGGCGCCGCGCAGGCAGCGACTTCATCAAAAAATCCGGAGGCGGGGATGGGCTCCGCGGCTCCCGGAATCTTCGTATTATCCTGTGTGAGAATCTCAGGTTTCTGTCCCGCCCGGAAACGAACAAGCGCCGCGCGCAAGTTTGTCCCACCGGCGTCGATCGCCAAAACGTCCGCGCTTTTATCAGGCGCCTCCGCCGCATCGAGATACGCAGGCAGCATCTTCAGCGAAGACGGTCCCCCGCGCAGCCCGCGCTCCATCTCGTCCGAAAAGCGCCGGACCTCCTCCCGAAAATCATACCCGTCCGCAAGAAGCTCCTGCTCCCGGAGAAATGCCTCTATCCTGTTTTCCGTCAAATCCGCCATAAGATTATTTTATCATTTTCCGCATCTGTAATGGGGATTTCCCCGGCGTTCCCATTATGCTATCATTACCACATGAACATCGAACGTATTATCTGCGGCCCGCTTTCGGCGAACGGGTATATCCTCTGGCAAAAGGACGGCGGAAGCGCCTTTATTATCGACCCCGGTTACAAGCCGGAGCGGTATTTTGAGTTTGTGCGCGCGCACCGGCTGGCCGTCCGGCTCATCCTGCTCACGCATACGCACAAGGACCACAGCGGCAAGGCGGGGGCGCTCGCGGACGAATTTGGCTGTGAGATCGCGGCGCAGCGCGAAGAACTCGATTATTATAAGGGGCGCGCCGACCGCCTTCTGGAAGGCGGCGAAGTCTTCGATCTGGACGGCGAGCCGGTCGAGGCGCTGCATACGCCGGGGCATTCCGCCGGCGGGCTGTGTTTCTATGCGCCGAAGAGCCGCGTCTGTTTCACAGGCGACACGATTTTCAACGTCGATCTCGGCTATACGCATTTCCCGGGCGGCGACGCGGAACGCATGAAAAAAAGCCTGCGCGAAGTCGTGGACAAATGGGATAACGGCGTGACGATCTATCCGGGGCATGGCGATTCGGCGACAATGCGCGAAGTCCGCGCGAAAAACACCGAGTTTCTGGACATGTTGGGATAAGAAACCGGTTGACTGAACGGCTCTGGAATCGGGATTTCATTCTGTCTACAATCGCAGGGTTTTTCTCGGCAATGGTGCTTTATTCGGCTATGACGACCATGGCCGTGTTTTCCGCCGAAACGCTCGGCGCATCCGAAAGCATGGCGGGCTTGGCGGCAAGCATCGTGATGATCGGCGGCGTGTTCGGGCCGCCGCTCGGCATCTTCCTCGCGGACCGCTTTTCCTATAACGCGCTCTGGGGAGCGGATTTCGGCTTTGCATTGGCGGCGCTCGCGATCTTTGCGGTCGTGCGCATCCGGAAACC
>WRFF01000195.1 GCA_009778945.1 Clostridiales bacterium
GCCCTGCAGCCCGTGCTGCCATTTGAACGCGATATACCCCGCCTCTTTGCCGGAGCCAAAGACGGAATAATGCGCGATCAGCGCCGCCGTCATCTCCTCCGGCGTCTTCGTCGCCACAATGAACGCGAGGGAACACTGGTATTCGCGGAAAAACAGGTTTCGCTTTACGGAAGGGACATAGTCAGCCAGGACGCCGCGCGAAAATTCGCCCCACAAAGCGTGCACATCCTCGAGCGCCATGAATCTCAGGCTGTCCCCGATGGCTTCGGTTTTCTCGCATACCCGGGCGAGCACATTGTCGTCCTTTAGCAGGATCGACACGATGTATTCTTTCAGGATGTTTCCCGTAACGGCTTTCGTTTCGGCAAACTCAATCAGATTTTTTACCGACAAAGCGTCGGCGTTCAGGTCAATATTGAAAATATTCATAAGCGCCCGTACGTCCTTTATGCTGTTTATGCGACTTCCCAGGGCAGAACGGTCTTATCGAGGTCAAAGCGGAAAAACCGCGGCAGGCCGCCGACGATCAGCTCGCTCGTCTCGCCCGTCACGAGCGGGCGCAGGTAGACCATCATCTCCTCGGAGACATCCGTCCCGCCTTCCGTGATCCAGGCAGCAGGCACCTTTTTTTCCCTGTTCGCGATCTGATCGAGATTCCCCTCGTCATACCGCACGACGTAAGGGATGTCGCTGATGCGCGCAATCGTGATCATGATGCCGGATTTGCCGTTAACCGCCGCTTCCACCGCGCGGTACCCGCACTGATAGGATTCGGAAAGATCCACATTGCTCGCGCAGTGCGCCGCCGAGCGCTGCAGCGTCGAAAGCTGGACCGCGCGCGTCTTCAGCCCGTCGATCTTTACGCGGTGTTTGAGCTGCTTTTCGAGTTCCGTCGCCGCGCCGCCGAGCGTCTTGTGCCCGAACATATCGACCGCCGAGCCCTTGTCCGCGATATAATTCCCGTCCGCCGTATGAAGGCCTTCGGATACGGCGATCAGGATATGCCGGTCTTTCGCGATCAGCCGCGTCGCCTCCTCGATGAACGCGTCCGGGTCGAAATCCACTTCCGGCAGATAGATCAAATGCGGCGCCGGGACGCCGGTCTCGCGCGCGAGCGCGGACGCGGCCGTAAGCCAGCCCGCGTTGCGGCCCATGATCTCCACGACCGTGACCGCGGGCATAGGGTAGACGATAGTATCCAGATAGAGCTCAGCGATGCTCGTTGCGACATACCGCGCCGCGCTGCCGAACCCGGGGCAATGGTCCGTGAGTTCCAGGTCGTTGTCGATCGTCTTCGGAATGCCGACCGCAACGATATCCTCCCCGTTTCTTTTCAGGTGCTCCGAAAGCTTGTTTACCGTATCCATCGAGTCGTTGCCGCCGTTGAAGAAAAAATAACCGATATTGTATTCTTTCAGGATCTCGGCGATCTTGCCGTAGATCTCCTTGTTCTCTTGTGGGATTTTGTAGCGGGAAGACCCGAGCGCGTGCGCCGGCGTATGGATCAGCAAGTCAAAATCCTCGCTGGTTTTCATCTGATCGGAGATATTGATGATTTTCCGTTCGAGGAATCCCTGCATCCCGTTCACCGCGCCGAGCACATGCTTGATCCGCGAGCTCGCCATGCCGCGCGCGATCGCGCCGCAGATGGACGCATTGATCGCGGACGAAGGCCCGCCGCTCTGCGCAATCAGCATATTTTTCATTTCTTTCATCGCTCTTTCCTTCCTGCCTTATACTGCGGAATCTTTCATTTTCTGCCTCGTGCCTGCGGAATCTTTCATGGATTTCCGGTTATTTTTATTCGGTTTTCATAATTGTATAACGGTCAACCTTCGCGTACGAGCGCCGCGGCGGTTTCCGCCACATGCTCCGCCGTAAACCCGAAATGCCTGAAAAGTTCCGCGGCGGGCGCAGAGGCGCCGAAGCTGTCCATCGTGACGGTCTTCCCGTCAAGCCCGGTATACGCGCCCCAGCAGAGCCGCGAACCGGCTTCGACCGCGACGCGCGCGCGTACCGCGGGCGGCAGCACCGAGTCCCGGTATGCTACGGGCTGCGCTTCAAAAGTCTCCGTCGAAGGGATGCTGACGACGCGCGCGTCGATTCCCTGCGCCGCGAGCAGCGCCTGGGCGTCGATCGCAAGCGAAACCTCCGAGCCGGTGGCTATCAGGAGGACGTCGGGCGTCCCGCCTTTCTCCGCCGAAACCACATAGCCGCCGCGCAGCGCTTTCTTCGGGTCGTCGCAGACCGGCGGCAGGTTCTGCCGCGTCAGGACGAACGCCGCAGGCCTTTTCGCGGCCAGCGCGGCGCGGAAGGCCGCCTGCGTCTCGTTCACATCCGCAGGGCGGAAGACCGTGAAATCCGGCAGCGCGCGCAGCATCGCAAGCTGCTCGACAGGCTCGTGCGTCGGGCCGTCTTCGCCGACGCCGATGCTGTCGTGCGTGAACCAGAAGAGGATCGGCAGCCTCATCAGCGCCGCAAGCCGGATCATCGGCTTCATATAGTCCGAGAAGACGAAAAACGTCGCCGCAAACGGCAGGACGCCGCCGTGCAGCGCAAGGCCGAGGCAGATCGCGCCCATGCCGAGCTCCCGCACGCCAAAATGGATATTGCGCCCTTCCGGCGTTTCCTTTGAAAACCCTGTTTCGCCGGCAAACGCCGCCTTCGTGGACGGCGCCAGATCCGCGGAGCCGCCCATGAGCCAGGGAAGATCGTCCTTCATGCTGTTCAGGATCGCCCCGGCGATATTTCGCGTCGCATCGGGCTTTTCCTGCGCAGCGGGGGATTCCAGGCGCCGAAGCGTCTCTTCCGGCGTTTCCGCGTGCAAATATGCCAGGAAGCGGTCATAGGAGGCCTTGTCCGCTTGAATATAACTTTCCCGCAGCGCGGTCCACGCCGCGTACGCCTGCGCGCCTTTTTCCGCAAGCGCACGGTAGTGTGCGTAGACTTCCACCGGCACCGCGAAAGGCGTTTCGTCCGGCCAGTCCAGGTTTTTCCGCAGCACGCGGATATTTTCCTCGCCGAGCGGCTCCCCGTGCGCCGCGGCTGTGTCCTGTTTCGCGGGCACGCCGTAACCGATATGCGTATGGATGCGGATAAACGACGGCCGTGCCGTGTCGGCTTTTGCCTCTTCGATAGCGCGCCCGATCGCGTCCGTATCGTTTCCGTCC
>WRFF01000196.1 GCA_009778945.1 Clostridiales bacterium
ATCCGTGACGTCGTTACGACGGAAACTTATCCGAAAAGCGACTGGGCGAAAAACCTGTCCTACGATCAATGCATCTTTACCTGCGCCGAAAAATTATATCAGCCCTGCCGCATGGCGGAAGACTATGGCGTCAACATCATTTTTGAACCGCACGGGCCGATCACCGACAGCATTTCGGGCATCGGCGACGTAATGGCGCTGCTGGGTTACCCCAAGCCTCTCGGCGTCAATATGGACACCGGAAATTCCTGGCTCGGCGGTACGGACCCGGTAGAGCTTGCCAGGACATACAAGGACAAGATCTATCATATCCATTGGAAAGACCTCGGAGAGGAATGGGTGGCAAAACGCGGTACGATCTATGGGTGCGGTTTTTCGACCATTCCGGTCGGCGCCGGCAAGATCGATATCGCCGGCGTTATTGAGGTGCTGAAGGATTCCGACAAGATACATTATTCCACGCTTGAGGTCGCCGGACCGCCCGAGATGCTGCGGCAAAGCGCGGATTATGTTTTAAATCTCTGGAACGCATAAGAAAAGGAGAACGAAATGGCAAGACCGGTTACATTGATGACCGCCCAATGGGGTGATCTGGATCTCGAATCCCTTTGCAAGCTCGCGAAGGAAATGGGCTACGACGGGCTCGAACTTATGGAGGGCGCGCATTTTGACGCGAAGAAGGCAGCTGCGGACAAGGCGTACGCCGACGATATTCTGAAGACACTGGACAAATACGGGCTGAAGACTTGGGCGGTCGCCACCCACGTGGTCGGCCAGTGTGTCGGCGACACCTGGGATCCGAGAACCGATACGTTTGCGCCGGGCGCGCTCGCGGGCAAGCCCGATGAGATCAGGGCGTGGGCAATCGAGACGATGATGGCCGTGCCGGCCGCGGCGAAAAATCTCGGCGTCAGCGTCGTCACAGGTTTTCTGGGCTCGCCGATCTGGGCTTATTGGTATAGCTTCCCGCCGACAACGGACGAGATGGTCGACGCAGGCTTCAAGAAGATCGTCGATCTGTGGACGCCTATCTTCGACGAATTTGATAAACACGGCGTGCTCTTCGCGCTCGAAGTGCATCCGACCGAGATCGCTTTCGATTATTATACCTGGCAGCAGCTGCTAAAGGAATTCGGCGGTCGCAAGACGCTGGGCCTCAATTACGACCCAAGCCATTTGATCTGGCAAGGCGTCAACCCGACGATCTTCCTGCGCGACTTTATGGACCGTGTGTACCATGTGCATATGAAAGACGCGGCCGTAACGCTCGACGGCAAAGCCGGTATCCTCGGATCGTTCATCACATTCGGCGACAACCGGCGCGGCTGGAATTTCCGTTCGCTCGGCCACGGGGACGTGAACTTCGAGGAGATCATCCGCGAGCTGAACGCGGGCGGCTATCAGGGCCCGCTTTCGGTAGAATGGGAAGACAGCGGCATGGAGCGCGTCTACGGCGGTACGGAGGCGGCGGCCTTTGTGCGAAAGGTTGACTTTAAGCCTTCGGACGTCGCGTTCGACGCGGCGATGGGCAACGAATAATGCTTGTCCTGCGCATGACTAAGGAAATGCAGATTATTACTCATGCAAAATGCCGTTGACAAGGAATTGCAGGAAATGTAGCACAAAATTTCGGTTGTGTATGAAAATATCGCTAAAAAAACGAAAAATGATGAATAATAAGCAATTTCGGGCTAAATAATCATACATAACCGTCGTTTTGTGCTAAAAATCACCTATAATCCTGTCAGGAAGAAAATTGTCAGCGCGTTACCGATATAGCAAGGAGGAAATGAACGCAATGGAAAGATTGAAATACGGGATGGTCGGCGGCGGGCCGGGCGCCTTTATCGGCGCGGTGCATCGCGCCGCCATCCGGCTCAACAACGAGGCGGATCTGGTCTGCGGCAGCTTTTCGAGCCATGCCGATAAACGCGCGGAACTCGGCGCGGAGCTCGGCATCGATCCCGCGCGCAACTACGCGACTTTCGAGGAGATGGCCGCGGCTGAAGGCGCGCGCGCCGACAAAATCGACTGGGCCGTGATCGTGACGCCCAATGTCTGGCACTATCCCGCCGCAAAAGCGTTTCTCGAACAGGGCATCCATGTCGTCTGCGAGAAACCGCTGTGCGTCACGGCGGAGCAGGGCCGCGACCTCAAACGCATCGCGGATGAACATGGATGCCTGTTCGGCGTTACCTACACCTATACGGGCCATGTCATGTCGCGCGAAGCGCGCCAACTTGTGCGAAACGGGGTCATCGGAGAGATTCGCATGGTCATGGGCGAATATCCGCAGGACTGGCTGCTCGACGTGTTGGAGACCATTACGGAGGAGAACAAACCCTGGCGGGCCGACCCGAAACTTTCGGGGCGCGGCGCGGCGGTGGCCGACCTCGGAACGCATATCGAAAACTGGGTCAGCTATGTGACGGGTCTGAAGATCGAGAAGCTCGCGTGCAACCTTGACGTTTTCGGGCAAGGCGGCGTGCTGGACAACAACGTCGAGGCGCTGATCAAGTTCAAAGGCGGGGCCACGGGCATGTATTGGACCAGCCAGGTTGCCATCGGTTTCGACAACGCGCTGAAGATCCGCGTCTTCGGCGACAAAGGCACGCTGGAATTCGTCCAAGAGGAGAACAACTACCTGAAAGTCACCTTGCGCGGCAAACCGCCTCAGATCTACTCGCGCGGAGCCGGATACCTGACGCCGGAAGCGTCGAAATACGTACGCGTCCCGACAGGCCATCCGGAAGGCCTCACCGAAGCTTTCGCGAATATCTACAAGGACTTCGCCGCGGCCGTTCGGGACAAGAAAGCTGGAAAGGCCGTGAACGAGGAGGATTACGGCTATCCCACGCTCCAGATGGGTATCGACGGCGTCGAATTTTTCAACAAATGCGTGGACAGCAGCGAAGCCGGCGCAACGTGGGTGACATTAGATTAAAGTACTAAACGCAAGATTTTTTTGTTAAAAATACGCTTCGAAAGGAGACGATTATGAAAGTTGGAATAAACTCATTGGCCTGGCAGTCGCCCGTTACGGAAATTGACCGCCTGCTCCGGCTCGCGAAGAAATACGACTGCGATATTTTTGAACTCGCGCTCGAGGATTTTTCGACGCTCGATCCGGACACCATAAACAAAGCCGTGGAGGACACGGGCGTCCTG
>WRFF01000197.1 GCA_009778945.1 Clostridiales bacterium
CAGCCCGGCGTACCCATATTGCCGCCGAAACGGTCAAACGTATGCTTGACCGCCGAGGTCGCTCGGTTCATATTGTCCGTCATGCCGTCGACGATGACCGCTACGCCCGAAGGCCCGTAGCCTTCGAAACGGGCTTCCTCATAGGATTCGCCCTCGATCTGGCCGGAACCCTTCTTCACCGCCTGTTCGATCTTGTCCTTCGGCATACTGATGGACTTCGCCTTGTCGATCGCCGTCCGCAGGCTCGCGTTATAAGCCGGGTCCGGCCCCGCCTTGGCCGCCACCATGAGCGCGCGCGCGTATTTCGTGAAAATGGCCGCCCTCTTGCTGTCCTGCGCTGCCTTGCGCCCCGCGATCGTCCCGTGTCTGCCCATGAAAATAACTCCTTTATGTCCTCATAATATTTTATTTATATTGATTATATCACAAAGGCGCCGGGCGCTTTTTTATTTTTCTATAAAAGCACGGCGGGGACGTTTCTGTGTTTACAAATTAGCACCCGCGTTACAATTCACGTCCGACAGGCCCTTGCCCAAAGCAGAACCTCTTTTGACTATTTTTTTTCGGTTAAGGGTTGTTTTCGTTGCCCAGCAATGCCTATTGGTACAGATTTTCATTATTTTTGTGCCTTTGTTCCGGAAATAACGACCCTCAACCGTGATTTTTTAGCATTTTATCTATGATTTACTGGCAAATCTGCTCTTTTCGGACGTCAACCCTGCGAATAATGCCCTCGGCAGGACATTATTACAAGTAAATCCTTAGCCGCGCAGATCCCCCACCTATTTTCCGACGACGTCTTGAGCAGCCACATGGAAAAGCAGAACAAGAGACATATTCATGGCGCCGCTTGTTTGATTTCAGCCCCACGGGTCGAGATTGGCGGAGGTTTGGACGATCGTCAGCAAACCGGGAAAGGCGTGCGCGAGGCGTTCCGCCATCTCCTGCGCGAAAAGGTTTTCCGTACCGAAATGGCCGCCGTCTATGAGGCAGAGCCCGCGCTCTTTCGCCCATTGCGCCTGATGATGGCTGACGTCGCTTGTGAGGAAAAAATCAAGCCCCGTTTCGATCGCGTCCGGGATGAAATCCCCGCCCGCGCCTCCGCAGACGGCGCCCGCCCGCACAAGTTTCGCGGGATCCCCGATTGTCTTCAGGCGCCCTTGCATCCCGAGCGCGGCCTCGACTTTCGCGCAGAGCGCCGCAAACGGCAAGGGGTCCGCCAGGACGCCGCGCCGTGCGATCGGGCAACCGCCGGAATCAACCGGCGCCGGAACCGGCCCACAGGGGAAGCCGCGCAGTTCTTTCAGCCCGACGCGCGCGGCCAGGCAATCGTTCATGCCGCCCGGTGCCGCGTCGAAACTCGTATGCGCCGAATAGACGGAAACGCCTGCGCGGATCAGGCGCGCCGCATAGGCGCCGCCGTTCAGGCCTCCCGCGTCGACGCATTTCTGCGGAACGAAGAAAAGCGGATGGTGTGTGAGGGCCAGTTCCGCGCCCAGGCTTTCCGCCTCCGCGCAGACCGCGTCCGTGAGCTCAAGCGCGACGAGCAGCGTGTTGATTTCCGCGCCGTCCGCTTGCAGCCTGATTTGCCAGCCGCTGTTGTCCCAGCTTTCCGCACAGGCCGGCGGCGCGCTTTTTTCAATTTCCCTGATCAGATCGCCTGTCAAAACTCCCATGGTCGCACCCTGTCCTTTCAAATACAAATTTTTTATCAAAAACTGTCTTCCGCGCCGGCAAACCCCCAAAATAAGTTTTAGTTAGCTTGCGCTCTTTCGCTTCTGATACAAATTTTCTCATGAAAAGCAGCCTGTATCACCTGTCTTTTTTGTTCGCGAGGCGCGCAATGCGGGTGAAACGCGCAGCTGCGGCGCTTTTCGAAACAGGCGGCGAAAACATTGCGCCGAGTTCCGTAAGCGTCGCCTCCGGATGCGCCAGCCTGAGATCCGCCGCTTCCCGGAGTTTCGGCGGCAGCGCTTCTATTCCGCCCGCCTGCCGCTGGGTTCTTGCGATCGCTTTTCGCTGCGCGAGCGTCGCCTTCAGCGTACGGTCCACGTTTGCGTTGTCGCAGTTGCTGATACGGTTTGCCGCGCCCTTCAGCTCACGGATCATACGCGTCTGCTCATAGAGGAGCAGATGCCTGTCCGCGCCGAGAATCCCCATCATATCCTTGATCTGCTCCGAGGATTTCAAATAGACGACAACCTTGTCCCGCCGTTCGTAAACGCCGGCGTGAATCCCGGTAAAAGCGTTCATCACGCGCCGGACGTCCGCCGCGAAAGCAGCGTTCTGCACAACCATTTCAAAATGATAGCGGCGGTCCGGATCCGCGACGCTGCCCGCGCCGAGGAAGAGCCCGCGCAAGAAGGCCTTGCGGCAGGCTTTGGTCTGAACCAGCGCGGGGAGCAGGCGGGGGATAAGCGCCGACAAACCATCCTCGCTTCCCAGGACGCCGATTTCGGCGAGAAACCGCATCGCGGTTTCGGAACCCGAAACGGAAAGCAGGTAGCGTTTCGAGGAAACCCGCCCGCCGGATGCATAGGCGGAGACGGCTGCATCAAGCCCAAACCCCTCCGCAAGCAGCGTCTTGGCATAGCGCGCGACCGCGGGATTCCCCGTTGCGACGACAACGCCGACGAACGCGCCCGCGGCGCCGCCGGTCCGCTTCAGCGAACCCGCCGCACGCACAAGCCCCGCGGCTTCCGCGCGCGCGGAAGCCCTGTCCGGGACAGGCAGATGCGCGAGTTCATTTTTCACTTCTGCTGAGAAAGACATAGCTATCCGGGTTCCCGCGAAGGAGCGCTCACACCTCCCTGTGCCGCAGTACGATATTTTCTTCCAGCGCGCGCAGGCGCTCCGCAATCTCATTCGCCATGGCGACCGAGCGGTGCTGCCCGCCGGTGCAGCCGAACGCGAGATTGACCGACGGCTTGCCTTCCAGGATAAACGAAGGCTTGAGCCTTTCGATCAGCATGACAATCTCGTCCGCAAGAAAGCGGCTTTCGGGATGGCTCATGACGTATTCGCGCACTTCCGGATCGTTGCCCGTCAATTCGCGAAGGCTATCCACATAGAAAGGATTGGGAATAAAGCGCACATCGAAAATAAAATCAGCCTCCGCGGGCATCCCGTATTTGTAGCCGAAGG
>WRFF01000198.1 GCA_009778945.1 Clostridiales bacterium
CGCCGGATATCCGCGTAGCCGAGGCGTTTCGCCGTCTCCGCGATCTGTTCCGCGGTAGCGCCGAGCAGCAGCAGCGTCTTCACGCGCCCGCGCCCGGCCTCAAGAAAAGCCGTATAGTCCGCTTTCTTGTCGTAGCCGCCCGCGATCAGCAGGATGTCCGCGCCCACCGCCTCGACCGCTTTGGCCGCGGCGTCCGGGTTTGTCCCTTTCGAATCGTTCACATACCGTACGCCGTTCAGGTCCAGCACGGGTTCAAGCCGGTGTTCGACGCCCGGGAAACCCGCCAGCGCCCCGGAGACGCTTTCCGGGCCGATCCCCGCGCAGCCGGCCGCCGCCGCCGCCGCGAGCGCATTCTCAAGGTTGTGCGCGCCGGGGATGCGGATCCCGCCCGTCCCGATGACAGCGGTTTCCAGCGCTCCTTCGCGCAGGACCAGCGCCCCTTCCCGCACGAAAGCGGCGCGCGGCCCGGCGGGAACGCTGTTTCGGCTGAACGGCACGGCCTGCGCGGGGCTGCGCTCCGCCAGCGGGCGCACCCGGGGATCGTCCGCGTTATAGACAAAGAAATCCGCCGCCGTCTGGTTCGCGGTGATTTTCGCCTTCGCGTCCCGGTAGGCTTCCATCGTGCCGTGGCGGTCCATATGGTCGGGCGTGAGGTTCAGGAAGACCGCGATCTCCGGATGGAAATTCCGCGTCGTTTCAAGCTGAAAACTCGAAACTTCCGTGATCAGCCACGTATCGTCGCCCGCTTTCAGCGCTTCCGTCAGCACGGGGTTTCCGATATTGCCGCAGATGACGGATTCCCGCCCGGCGGCGCGGAAGATTTCCCCGAGGAGCGTTGTCGTCGTCGTTTTTCCGTTTGTGCCCGTGATCGCCGCAAAACGGCCGCGCCCCATCCGCCAGGCAAGCTCAAGCTCTCCGGTCACGGCTGCGCCGCGCGCCGCCGCGCGCGCGATGACCGGATGGGAAAGCGGCATCCCCGGCGCGGGGACCACAAAATCCCACCCCTGTCCCGGCGCGGCCTCGCCGCCCAAATACATCTTCGTTCCGGCTTCCCGCATAGCCGCGAAGCGCACGGGATCGTCCCGCCCAAAATCGCGGTCGTCAAAGACCGCCGGCAGGACGCCGATCGAACAAAAGGCGTCGTACGCCGCGAGGCCGGATTTCCCGAGCCCTGCGACCAAGATTTTCTTTCCGTCAAATTCCGAAGTCATACCGTACTGTTTCCCCCAAACGTCATCCATACGCAAACCACGACGGAAGCGGCGCAGAGGGCGAGCGTCACGGTGGTGAAGACCAGCACCACCTTCTTTTCCGGCCATCCGGACAATTCAAAATGATGGTGCAGCGGCGCCATTTTGAAAACGCGCTTCCCGTGCCTGAGCTTGTAGCTTCCTACTTGGATTATAACAGAGAGCGCCTCAAGGACAAAGATCAGCCCCATGATCGGCAGGAACAGCTCCGCGTGGCAGGTGATGGCCGCGGCCGCAAAACCGCCGCCGAGCGCGAGCGACCCGGTGTCGCCCATGAATATCCTCGCCGGATAGCGGTTGAACAACAGGAACCCGAGGCAGGAGCCCGCCATCGCCGCGAAAAACAGCGCGCCGCTGAAATCCATCGAAATCCGGTCGATCAAAAGCTCCCCGTTTTTGGCGAGCGTGAGCGCAAACACGATCGAAATAAGGACCGGAAAAAACAGTGAGATGATCGCCGAAACGCCCGACGCGAGGCCGTCCAGGCCGTCCGTCAGATTGACGGCGTTTGCCATCGCCACGACGATAAACACGATATAAGGGATCATCCAGTACCCGATATTCACAGCCTGCCAGGCAAACGGGACCACGATCCATGTGCTGCCGCCGGAACCGAACACAAACCAAACGGCAAACAAAAGCCCGATCAGGATCTGCAGCAGAAGTTTCTGCCGCGCGCGCAGGCCGAGATTCCGCCGTTTTGTGATCTTTGTAAAATCATCGAGGAAACCGATCGCGCCGAAGAGCAGCGTGATGCAGAGGATCACAAGCTTGACGCCCGCGGAAC
Source organism: Clostridiales bacterium (assembly GCA_009778945.1). Classification (GTDB taxonomy): domain Bacteria; phylum Bacillota; class Clostridia; order Peptostreptococcales; family Anaerovoracaceae; genus WRFF01. Next base: position 2,038 of record WRFF01000198.1, read on the forward strand.
CGCCGGTGAATATGGAAGCCGCCGTGCCGGCGGCGATGCCGCAAAGGATCGCAAGGCCGCCCATGGTCGGCGTGCCCTGTTTGCGCTTGTGTTCATCCGGCGCCTCGTCGTAGATCGGCTGCAGGTTCCCGATGCGTTTGAGATAGGGGATCAGCGCGTTGGTGACAAGCGCCGTGACCGCGAAGGAGACCGCAAGCGGGATCAGGATGGAGAGCGTGATATTTCCCTGCAGGTTCAGAAGGTTCATACTACGGGCCCCTTTCCGCCGGCCAGCAGGTCCACCGCCTCTTCCATCTTCATCGAGCGCGAGCCCTTCACATAATAGACATCGCCCGGCCTTCGGTCCGCAAACAGCGCGCGTACAAGCTGCTCTTTATCCGGAAACCACAGGTCCGCCCGGCCCGCGCCCGCGGCAATCTCGCGCGCCTTTTCGCCCGTCGTATAGACCGCGTCAAACCCTGCGGCACGCGCCGCTTCGCCGACGGAAAAATGCAGCGCCGCCGAATCTTCCCCGAGCTCGTTCATATCCGCGAGCACCGCGATGCGGCGCGCGGCGGGAAGCTGCGCGAGCGCGGCAAAGCCGCTTCGCATACTGTCGGGGCTCGCGTTGTAGGTGTCGTCAATCACAAGGATATCGCCCGCCGGGATCGGCTGCAGGCGGTGCGGCGTGACCCGGAGGCCGCGCAGCGCCTCCGCCGCGTCCGCAAGCGAAACGCCGGCCGGAAAGGCCGCGGCCGCGGCCATCGCGGCGGCTTCCGCCGCGTAAGGCGCGGGTATCGGCAGGTCGAACCGCGCGCGCGCGTTGCCCGAAGGGCCGCCCATTTTTGTCTCTATGACACAGGCCAGCCTGCCATCCCCCGTATACGAAGTTTCCGTGACGCGGTAGTCTTGTCCGATCCGGACGAGCGCGTATCCCTGTTCCCGGCTCCCCGCTTCCGCGAGCGCCGCCAGCCCCGCGTCCTGTTCGGGCCGGTAGACCAACAGGTTTCCGGGGCCGAGATACGCCGTGATTTCAAATTTGGCGTTTCGGATCCCGTCGTCCGAATC
>WRFF01000199.1 GCA_009778945.1 Clostridiales bacterium
AAGAAAAAACTGCCTTCCACAGTCCTGAAAAAAGTCCCTTCCAACTCTTTGAAAAAAGTGCTTTCCGTTTTATGAAAAATTCTCCCTTCCGAATTGCGACAAAAACACCTTACCACTCACAGTCATGAAAAAGATCCGGATACCCCCTATCTGACGGGAAGCCAGAGCCGTGCGGCGGAAGTATGCCGCGCGGCACAGAAATGGAAAAATAAAGTCCTGACGGTTTTTTGTTTCCCCCGAGAGTCAGACCTGATCCAAAAGGAGTTCTTCTCGGAACTTGACGGGATGTCCCTGCTCAAAATCGATGACGGTGTGCTTTTCGGGGATGAGGCCAAAGAATACCTCCGCCTCAGGGCGGCGGAGAACGAGGCGCGCGCGGGCAAGCGCCTGACAGGGCAAATCGAGGAGGGGGAAAGCTACTCCAAAGCGGATCTGCGCACGATCTTCGAATCCTGGTACGACGGCTATCTGAAACGGAATGTCTATCCGCAATATCAGAAGAGCGGCGCGAAGTTCATGCGAAAGGCGGAACGTGGGCCGCAGGGCGCGGGCGTGGAAAAGCTAAGAGAGTTGATCGGCCTGTCCGAAGCGAAAAAACTGGTTGAAAATATTCTCGATTTCGCAAAGGTTCAGCAACTGTATTCGTTTGACGGCGCAAGGAAGAAACAAACGCTGCATATGACGTTTTCGGGGAATCCGGGGACCGCGAAGACGACGGTTGCGAGGATCGTTGCGCGTGTCCTAAAAGAGAACGGGGTACTTCGAAACGGCAGCCTTATCGAGGTGGGACGCGCGGATCTGGTCGGAAAATATGTCGGATGGACGGCTGTGCAGGTCCGTCAGGCGTTTGACAGGGCTAGCGGGAGCGTACTTTTCATCGACGAGGCTTATTCCCTGATCGACAGCAGCCAGACATTCGGCGACGAAGCAATCAATACGATCGTACAGGAGATGGAGAACAGGCGGGAGGATGTCGTTGTGATCTTCGCCGGCTACCCGGAAAAGATGGAACAGTTCCTCAGGAAAAATCCCGGTCTCCGGAGCAGGATTGGGTTCCATGTTCATTTCCCGGACTACTCAGTGGCTGAACTATATGAAATACTGGAATTCACTGCAAAAGCTGAGGGGATGCTTTTGTCCGAGGAAGTTCACGAAAAAGTCCTGCCGATCATGGAAAAGGCTTCAAGGGAAAAGGAGTTTGGGAATGGGCGGTATGTGCGCAATCTTATCGAACACGCGCGTATGCGGCAAGCGGGAAGGCTGCTTGCAATGGATGCTGTAGTTACTGAGACAGACGCCGTGACGTTAGTCTCGGATGATTTTGAGGAACTGAGGTTGTCGGAGTCAGATAAACTGGATGGTCGCATTGGGTTTTTATAGACACATAGGCGTTTAGATCTGGAAATTGACAAATTGCCATTCTAATTCACATTCATAAATTTTCACATTAAAAAAACGTTAAAAAAACACACCAAAAAAATTCTATATAATACATTGTCAACGGGTTATGTTTCCGATATAATTATTTATTTATACGGCAAATTCCACAAAATCGAAAATTTTGGGAACCCTCTTTTCATAAACGAACGAGAATGGCCAGGAGGTATGAGATGGCAAAAAAATGCATTATGACAATGGACGGCAATACGGCGGCGGCGCATGTGTCGTACGCTTTTACGGAGGTGGCGGCGATCTATCCGATCACACCCTCTTCGCCGATGGCGGAGAACGTCGACGAGTGGGCGGCATACGGACGCAAAAATATCTTCGGGCAAACGGTTCGTCTTGTCGAGATGCAATCGGAAGGCGGCGCGGCGGGCGCGGTGCACGGTTCGCTCATAACGGGCGCGCTGACGACTACCTATACGGCGTCGCAGGGGCTGCTCCTTATGATTCCCAATATGTACAAGATCGCCGGCGAGCTGCTGCCGGGTGTCTTTCATGTGAGCGCCCGCTCGATCGCCGGCGCCGCCCTCAGTATTTTTGGCGACCACAGCGACGTGATGTCCACGCGCCAGACGGGATTTGCGATGCTTGCGAGCTCCTCCGTGCAGGAGGTCATGGATCTCGGCGCGGTTGCGCATCTCGCGGCGATCAAGGGCAGCATTCCTTTCCTGCATTTCTTTGACGGGTTCCGCACATCCCATGAGGAGCAGAAGATCGAGGCCTGGGATTACGATGATTTGGCGGCGATGCTGGACAGGGACGCTCTGCGGGAGTTTCGCGCGCGCTCTCTCAATCCGGAGCATCCGGTCATACACGGTACCGCGCAAAACCCGGATATCTTCTTCCAGGCAAAGGAAGCGGCGCAGCCGTTCTATGACCGGCTGCCGTCCGTTGTGGAGGAGTATCTTGAAAAGGTCGGCGAGGCGACCGGCCGGTCCTATCATCTGTTTGACTATGTCGGCGCGCCTGACGCGGAACGCGTCATCGTAGCGATGGGGTCGGTCTGCGAAACGATCGAAGAAACCCTCGAAAATATTCTTTCCGGTGAAAAGGTCGGCCTTGTGAAAGTACGGCTGTACCGGCCGTTCAAGGCGGACGCTCTCCTCGCGGCGATCCCGGAGACCGTGAAACGGGTCGCGGTGCTTGACCGTACGAAGGAACCCGGCGCGCCCGGAGACCCGCTTTATCTCGACGTACAGTCGGCCTTCTACGGTAAGCCGGACGCGCCGCTTGTGCTCGCCGGACGCTATGGCCTCGGCTTGAAGGATACGACACCCGGACAGGTCGTGGCGGTTTACGAAAATCTCGCACAGGGCCAACCGAAGGATCATTTCACAATCGGAATAGAGGACGACGTCAACCACTCGTCGCTGCCTTATGACCGGACGCTTTCCGCGGAACCGGAAGGCACGATTATGTGCAAATTCTGGGGGCTCGGGTCGGACGGGACGGTCGGCGCCAACAAGACGGCGATCAAGATCATCGGCGACCACACGGAACTGTACGCACAGGGATATTTCGCCTACGATTCCAAGAAATCCGGCGGCGTGACAATCTCGCATCTGCG
>WRFF01000200.1 GCA_009778945.1 Clostridiales bacterium
CGACCGCCGCGAGGGGTAATGTCAAACAGCCCATGAAGCGACGAGAGAGGTGCGAACGTGAAAATAGGCCTGATAGGGCTTAACCAGACCGGGAAGACGACCTTGTTCAACCTGCTGGCCGGCAAGGAAGAAGGGAGCGCCGCCCCGGGAGGGAAAGCCGCTGCAAATATTGGTACGTGCACAGTGCCGGACGAACGCGTCGACTTTCTGTCCGGGATTTACAAGCCGAAAAAGACCACATACGCAAAAATCGAACTCATCGACGTCGCGGGCTTTGCCGTTTCAAGCGACGCACATAGTTCAGGGGCGTCCAAGTTCCTTGGCGACGTGCGTCCTTGCGACGCGCTTGTCCACGTGCTCCGGGTCTTCGGGTCGGATTCGGTCCAGCACGATATGGGTACGATCGACCCGGCGAGGGATTTTGAGGCGGTAGAAATGGAAATGCTTTTCGCCGACCTTGAGATGATCGAAAAAAGGATCGCCCGGATAAAAACCGGCAAAAAAATAACGAAGGAGCACGAGGCGGAGCTTGCGCTCCTGGACCGCTGTTTCAACTGGCTGGAAAAGGGCGGCGCGCTCAGGGATATGGAAATGTCCGCAGATGAGCGGGCGGCGGTGCGCAGCCTGGGGTTTCTGACTGAGAAGCCGCGCCTCGCCGTCGTCAATCTGGACGAGCTGCAGTGGGAGAGCAAGTCCTGGGTTAACAAAGAGGCCCTTGAGTCACTTTGCTCATCCGCGTCCATACCGGTTCTCGAGCTCTGCGTGGAAGCTGAACTGGAAATAAGCCGGCTGCCCGCTGAAGAAAAGCAGTTTTTCACGGAGGATATGGGGATCGGGGAACCAGGGGTCGCGGTTCTCGCAAAAGCATTGTACGGGCTGCTCGGGCTGATTTCTTTCCTGACTGTCGGCGGCGACGAAGTCAAAGCCTGGACCGTGGAAAAAGGGACAAACGCGAGGGCTTCCGCCGGCAAGATCCATACCGACATCGAGCGGGGCTTCATACGGGCGGAAGTGGTAAAATTTGACAGCATAAGGGAGCTCGGGTCTATGCCCAGGGTCAAAGAGAAAGGGCTTTTCAGGCTGGAAGGCAAAGAATACATAGTCGCCGACGGGGACGTTATACTGTTCAGGTTCAACGTTTGACACTCCCCACGGCTGAAAACCGGGGGATTCCTGGATGCGTACATCAATCAGTTCAGTCAGTTTCCAGTCAACGTGTAAGCGGGAGATTGCCATGTCTAAAAAACCTGCCATAATCCGTGTCATTTGCGTCATCGTCCTGCTGACCCTGTGCGCCGGCATTCTGGGCGCCTGCAAGAAACAGCCGCCGGAACCCCCGGATAACGGGGAATCCCCGGCAACAGAGGAACCTTCAGGTTCACCGGAGCCTTCAAGCTCTCCGGGGCCTTCAGCCGCGCCGGGCGAAGGGGTCGACGCCTTTGACGACCTTATGGACGAACTGTTTGTGAAGTGGGTCACGGAAGACAGCGTATCGCTGAACTTTTTTCTGGCGGATCCCGCAAGTTTCGGCGCAGAGATACCCGTCCCGACTTTCGGGGATGTGACGTCGAGGGAGACGATCCTGCGGGACTTCCAGGAAAACCGCGAACTGTCCGACCGGCTCGCCGGTTTTGCCTATAAGGACCTGAATCTGGAGCAGCAGGTCGTCTACGATATTCTGACCCGGAACCTGGATCTCATTTCGGTCCTGGAAAAAGAGGAGGACTACTCCTATTATATCGGGTCTGTCCGCCCATTGAACGGGGTCCAGGTGCAGTTGCCTATGCTGCTCGCGGAGTACGGCTTGCGGACGGCGGAGGATATAGAAACATACCTCCGGCTTCTGGAGGATTTCCGGCGTTATTTCGACGACCTTATACGGTTCGAGCGCGAACGCTCCAGACGCGGCTTTTTCACCAGCGACGCGAACGTGGACAAGATCATCGATCATTGCGAGAGTTTTCTGGCGGACAGGGAGGATAATCTCCTGATCGTCGTTTTCAATGACAGGATCGACGGATTTGCAGGGCTCAGCGAGGGGCAGCGGGAGGGGTTCAAGCAGCGCAACCGCGCGCTTGTCCTGGACAATGTCCTGCCCTCTTACAAGGCCCTGCTTTACGCTATGCGCGACCTGCGCGGCAAGGGCGCCAATCAGGGCGGCTTGTGCGACCTTCCCGGCGGGGCGGAGTATGCGGCTGCATATCTTGGTTATATAACCGGCTCGGATAAATCACCGGAGGAAGTGGACGCTCTTTTGAAGGAACGGATGAGCCGGACTCTCAGGGATCTGATCTCCCTTTATAATAATAACCCGTCTCTGGCGGAAAAGTCGGGCGACGGGACGCTGGGCCAAATCAAGGAAGAATCCCCGGAAGCCTATCTGCTGCGGCTCCAGAATGCGATTTCCCGCGATTATCCGCCGATCGGGCCGACGCGATATGTTGTGAACGAAGTCCACACGAACCTTCAGGAGCACGTCGGCCCGGCGTTTTACCTCACGCCGGCAATCGACCGCTACGACGACAACATAATCTACATCAACCCCTCGGGCATCTCGGATGATTTCTCTTTGTTCACCACTCTGGCCCATGAGGGTTTTCCGGGGCATCTGTATCAGACCGTGTACTATCTTCAACGCTCACCGCACCCAATTCGCAAAGCGCTCTCGAACACCGGTTACGTCGAGGGGTGGGCGACTTATTCGGAGATGGAAAGCCATTACTACGCCGGCCTGCCTGAGAGCGAGGCGGAGATGGTACAGCTTTCGACTTTATATGACCTTTTGTTCATCAGCAGGATCGATCTCGGCGTCAACGCGCTGGGCTGGGGGTTCGACGAGGTCGCCTCCATCTGCGAGGATATGGGGATAACCAGCCGCGATACCGTAGCGACGGTGTATAGCGCGGTCACAGGCAACCCGCTGTTTTATCTGCCTTACAGCCTGGGGTTTATCGAGGTTTCCATGCTGCGCGAAGAAGCCGAGGAGTCATTAAGCGGGGA
>WRFF01000201.1 GCA_009778945.1 Clostridiales bacterium
AGCCCCAGCCCCGCCGCCGCCGCGCGGCACATCCGGCGGGCGTTCTCCGCGCCCTCCGGCGCGCAGGCGTTGGCGTTGCCGCTGTTCGCGATGACCGCGCGCGCCCGGCCGTTTTCCAGGTTCTCCCTGGTCACAAGCAGCGGCGCGGCTTTGACGATGTTTCGGGTATATACGGCTGCGGCGGAACATTCGCCGTCCGCGACGATCAGCGCGAGGTCTTTTTTCGCGGCATTGCTCGTCTTTACGCCGACATGTATCCCCGACGCCCTGAAACCTTTAGCGGCGCACACGCCGCCTTCTATGAATGCCACTGTTTCATTGAGTTCCATTTTTTCATTTGGTTTCATCGTTTCACTTGGTTTCATTTTTTCATTTGGTTTCACTGTTTCACTTGGTTTCATTTTTCATCCCTGCCTTTAGATTTTCTGATTCGTCCAACCCGAGCATGATGTTCATGTTCTGGACCGCCGCTCCCGACGCCCCTTTGCCCAGATTGTCAAACCGCGCCGTCACAATAGTCAGTTCATCATTCCCGCTCACTGTGATTTCCAGCATATTCGTGTTCTCGCCCCAGTTGCTTTCGAGCATACCGCTACCGAGTTCAGGCGCGACCGTCACGAACTCCTCCCCGGAGTAGTAAGCGGCGAGGCTTTGCCGGATGTCATCCGCCGAAGGCCCCCCGTTCAGCATATCGCTGCGCAGCATTATCGTCGCCGCGATGCCCGCGTAGTAATCCCCCACGACCGGGCAGAAGACCGGTGGGCGCGTCAGGCCCGTAACATGGATTATCTCCGGCAGATGCTTGTGCGACAGGTCGAGCCCGTACATTCTCGGCGCGTTCATTTCCGGTGTTTTTTCCTCTTCGTAAGAATGTATCATCTTCTTGCCGCCCCCGGAATAACCCGTCAGGGACATGCAGGCCAGCGGGTAGTCGCGCGGCATTATCCCGAGCGACAAGAGCGGATACGCCGCCGCAATGACTCCGGTCGCATGGCAGCCGGGGTTCGATACCCTCTGCGCGGTCATGATCCTCGCCCTCTGCGCCTTTGAGAGTTCCGGGAACCCGTAGACCCATCCGGGAGCGGTCCTGTGCGCCGTGGAGGCGTCGATGACGCGGGTGTTATCGTTTTCGATCAGGGATACGGACTCGCGCGCGGCGTCGTCGGGCAGGCACAGGAACACCAGGTCCGCGCTGTTTATCAGTTTTCTGCGCTCGCCGATATCCTTGCGCTTCGCGTCCCCGATCGTCAGAAGCGAAATATCGCCTCTTTCACAGAGCCGCTCGTATATCTGCAGCCCAGCCGTGCCGTCCCTGCCGTCGATAAAGATTTTCGGTTTCATGGAGATCTCCTTGCTAGCGTGGCGCGGATACCCGTGGCTTCAATCGTGGGTTATTGACGCATTTTCATCTTTGACCGCTAATGCGTAGGGTGTATTAAATGGCAGTGTACCATAAAATGTATATATATGCAATACCCTGTTTCCTGAATAATTATACAAATTTTCCCGCGTTTATTGAATTTATTGCATTTTTTCGTCAAAACGGATCCGAATTCCAAATGCGCAGCGAGCACCCCATGTGGCATGAAGTGAATAATATTCAGTAATTCTCGTATAATATCCATTTGCCGCCCGATTGCAGGAGCAGCTCAGTTGGCATACTGCGGAAAAGTGCGGCAAAAGCACGAAAACGAACTCTCGTCTTATTCTGAATTCTGGCTCCTGTCTTCTGAATTCTGGCGCTGCACATCGGGTCGTGGGGAGACCCCGAACAAAAATTCTGCATGACATCCGGGAAGGATTGTGATACGATGTCCTTAGAGGTGATTAAGTTTGAAAACACGTTTCAAACCACAAGGTGGCAGCCTTCCCAAGGAAGGCGATAATAAAGGTTATAATAACGACGGCAATACAAGCGGCAATACAAGTTTGAAAACGGGATCGCAAAAACAAAAAACCGGCAAGCGGCTGCTGCGCTTCGTTCCGGCGCTTGTGTACGCCGTGGTTTTCGCCCTGTGGATCATTCTGGCCCCCTCGCTGACAGTTGCCGTGCAAGAGGGCGGCGCCAGAGTCGTCGCGGGCATTACAATGGGAAGCTACCTTGCCTTGTTCCTCGTCTTCTTTATACTGTTCCTGATGCTGAAATCCCTCCGCCTCAACCTGTTTTTCGCGCTAGCGTGCCTGACTATGTTTGTGCAGACGGGGCTTGCAAACGCAAGGTATATGCCGTATGCATTCCAACCGGTTTTGACGTGGCTTGCCGGCAACAGGGTCGACTTTGTCATGATTCCGGCTATAGGCATTCTGGCTGTCTGCGTTTTCCACCAGATGTTTCCTGGGCTCTGCCAGAAATGGTTCCTCAACGCGTTTTACATCCTGACGGCTGTGTTTTCCGTGGCAATATTATTTGCCGGCAAAATCGAATTTGAAATGGCCGGATGGGGTTGCATAGGCCTGTACCTTGCGGCGCTGCTGTATTCGCTCATTCGCCTGATTTCGAAGCAGCGGCGTTTTTACCTTGAGCAGGTCGTATTTTTGGCAGGCGCGCTCTTTGTCATCTACTCCGTTGCCGGCGACATATTGCGGTTATTCAATATCGGCAGCCGCGCTGTTTTGTTCTTTTTCCCGTTCATATCCGCAGGCAACATGGCTGACAACGCGTTTTTCATATACTCTTTGATTCTGGCGGGCGCGTTCCTGCAAACTACCGCCCGCGGCATCCGCGAGTCCGGGGGCGAAAAATACCGCCTCGCCGCCACGGAAATGCTGGCGCAGAGCCAGTTGGAGTTCCAGCGCGAGCAATTCGGTCAAATCAAAGAGAGCGTTGAGTCGGTACGGTTCATGCGCCATGACATGAAGCATCATTTCGCCGTACTGAGCGAGTACGCGCAAGCCGGAAACATTTCAGGCATAAGGGGATATATGGAGGGGCTGGATTACGGCCTGATC
>WRFF01000202.1 GCA_009778945.1 Clostridiales bacterium
ATGCTCGTCTCCACGGTTGTCGCGTTGATCGCTGCCATCGCAACCCGAAAGAGCGCCGGGGGTCAGGCTGCGTAGCCAGTAAAGAACAAAAAATTCCATATCTTCAACACCGGAAGGCAAGCCTGCTGACTCGGGGCTTGCTTTCCGGCCAATTTATTCATCGGCCCGCAGTTCGGCAAGTGTTTTCGTAACATATTTCCCTTCATCGGCTTCCCGGATGGACTGGCGCAGAGCCGCCATATTTGCGGAACAATAGAATGGATCAGCCACAATGGAAATCTCAAAGGGAATTTTCCCTTGCCTTAAGGACTGGCGCACAAAAATATTAAACGCCGAAGACATATTCAATCCCAGTTCGCCAAAGAAAACTTCAGCTTGTTCTTTCAACTCTTTATCAATCCGTATATTCAAGTTCGTTGTTTGCGTCATGATAGCTCACCTCGCTTCCTGTCAATATATTATCAATAATAATATCGCATATTTTACGCGCAAGAACACGGCAATATCACGGCGAAATCCCGCACCTTGCGAAACCTCACCAGCCTTTAGCGTCAACCTTTGACAAGAATTCCTCCGTCGACCGCTATCACGCTGCCGTCGATTTGGGCGGCTTCATTTGACGCGAGGTAAGCGCACATGGAGCCTATTTCAAGCCCCGCGCCGAAACGTCTCGTGCAGGTTCTCGTCGACATACCCTTGCGCATCTCTTCGCTGAGCAGCTCGTCCAGATCCGTGTGTGTCGGGCCCGGCGCCACACAATTGACGCGGATGTTGCACGGGTCAAGTTCCACCGCAAGGACTTTCGTGAGATGGAGCAGCGCCGCCTTGCTGACCTGATAACCCGACATCGGCTGGTTGAACGCGGCGGAGTTGCTCAGAAATCCGCCGACGGACGCAATGTTGATGATGCAGCCTCCGCCTGCGTCGGCCATGCGTTTCGCACAGGCAAGGCTCATTCGCACCGTTCCGAATAGATTCACATCTACGATATCCGTGAATTCATGTATATCGTCGCTGAATTCAATCAAAGATTTGGGGAGTGAGGATACGCCGGCGTTGTTCACCAATACGTCAACGCGCCCGAATTCCTCCCATACGGTTTTCACCGCGTTGGTCACCGACTCGGCGTCGGTAATATCGCATTGAACGGCAATCGCCTTTCCCCCGTCCGCTCTCAGCTCGTCCGCGGCGCGGCGGCCGCCCTCAATATTCCTGCACAAAATCGCGACCTGCGCTCCGCGCTGCGAGAATGCGGTGGAAATGCCGAACCCGATCCCGCGGTTCCCGCCGGTGACAATCGCGCTCTTCCCGCTGAGGTCCATTGGATTCCGAAGATCCGTTATCGGTTTATTCATAGCGTCCATTTTTATACCTCCTAATGATACGATCGATTGCGTTACTTTTCCCGCGGCAGCCGTACATCCAGCACGGCGGGTTTGCCGCTTTTGACGGCGGCCAAAGCTTCTCGAAGCGCGGGCACCACCTCTTCGGATTTTGTTACGATACGCCCGAACGCTCCGGCGGCTTCCGCCGTAAGCGCGTAATCCAGCCTGAAGTCCACCGCGGATTCGGCGATGAAGCGCTCGCTTGGATGGGTTTCGCCCAGCCTTTCCGTCTGAACATCCCGGATGGCGCCATAGCCTTTGTTGTCACAGACGATTGCGAGGAAAGGAAATTGATAATTATGCGAAGTCCAGAAAGTGGATGTCGGGCAGCCCCAGACATAACCGCCGTCCGACATAAACGCCACGACTGTTTTTCCGGGGGAAACCGACGCGGCGCCGAGCGCAGCCCCGGGCGCCCAACCGATCGCTCCGGAAGGACAGCCAAACCAGGTGCCCGGCTTTGTGCGCACGATCTGTTCCGTGACAGAGGCGCAATGCCCCAGCGTATGGTTGACGACGATCGTATCTTCGTCGATGAGCTGGTTCACGCAATAGCATACATAATCGATCGAAAGCGGCTCGCTGTCCGCCTGACCGCGTGCTGACTCATACCATCCCCGGCGGATCGCTTCGTTCTTTGCGGCGATCCGGGAGAAGCGTTCTGCCAATTCCGCTTTTTTGTCCGCGTTCGCGGCTGTTTTTTCGTTCAATATTTTCGTCAACGCCGGTATCGCTTCGCGTGCGTCGGCCTTCATAAAGAGATCAGCGCCGCGTCCCCACAGCAGCCGTCCCTGTGTCAGCGGATCGACGTCAATATGGAGGATCTTCGTCTCAGGGTTTACCGGCGGCGCGCTGCCCACATACGGCATGGCGTAGTCGACAGCCAGGATCACGTCCGCTTCGTCGTAGCCTGCGTCCAATTTGCGGCTGCCGCCGATTTGTTCGATGCCTATGCACAGAGGATGGTTGCTCGGAAAGTTCATCCAGCTATAACCCGTAAGCACCGGGGCGCTCAAGGTTTCGGCCAAATTCACCAGCGCTTCCACGTTTTCGGGATGGCGTCCCGCGTTGCCGCTCACTATCATGGGATATTTTGCGTCCAAAAGGATATCCGCCATCTCCTCCAGCATATCCATATCCACGGGAGGCAGGGCGGCGATATGTTTTGGCTCTACCGGCAACGCCGGTTTTTCAATTTCCTGATACAGATACTCCATGGGAAAACTCAGGTAGACCGGGCCGGCCGGTTCCGTGCAGGCAATCCGAAAAGCGTCGGCCAGCGCCTCATGCAGGTCATCGTCCATTTCGAGCCGGCGATCGTATTTCACGCTGTTTCGCACGATACTGCCCTGGTCATAAGGCTGGCCGTTCCAGAGGGTGCGCTGCACATCGATCAGCTGGTATGCCGCGAGGATCACGGCAGGCACGCGCCCCCATTGCAGGTTTTGCAGATTGCCTCCCAATTGCAGAGTGCCGAGCTCGGAGTGGACCATCACCACCTGCGGCTTCCCCGTGACCATATAATTGCCGTAAGCCGCGGAGGCGGTCACCGCTTCATCCAG
>WRFF01000203.1 GCA_009778945.1 Clostridiales bacterium
ATGCGCGCGGAAGTGGTGCCGCGCACGATGCTGTCGTCGATGAGGACGACGCGCTTGCCGCTCACATTCGCGGAGAGCGGATTGAGTTTGAGCCGCACGTCGCGTTCGCGCTGCCCCTGCGACGGCTGGATGAAGGTGCGCCCGATATAACGGTTTTTGACGAGGCCGACCGTGTACGGGATACCGGACGCTTCGGAAAATCCGCGCGCGGCAGAGAGCCCCGAATCGGGAACGGGCACGGCGATATCCGCGTCCACCGGGCATTCGAGCGCAAGCGCCTTGCCCATCTCGCGGCGCGCCCAGTCCACGCCCACGCCCGAGATGATGCTGTCAGGCCTCGCGAAATAGATGAACTCAAACGAACAGAAGGATGGGGATACCGGCAAGCCGGAGTTCAGGCTCGTGAGCCTTCCGTCCTCTACCACGAGGATCTCGCCGGGCTTCACATCACGGACAAATTCGCCGCCCACCGCGTCGATGGCGCAGGTCTCGGAAGCGAATATCCAGGCGTCCCCGAGCCGCCCGACGGAGAGCGGACGGAAACCGTTGGGGTCCCGCGCCGCAATCAGCTTGCGGGCGCTCATCGCGAGCAGGGAATACGCTCCCTTGATCCGGTGCATCGTTTCTTTCACCGCCTCTTCAATGGAATCGGTGCCGATGCGCTCGCGCACGATCGTATAGGCGATCAGTTCGCTATCGCCCGTCCCGTGAAAGATGCCGCCCTGCAGCTCGATGTCCCGGCGCAGTTCGGCGGCGTTGACCAAGTTGCCGTTGTGAGCGATTGCGAGATTTCCTTTGATATGGCTGACCGCGATCGGCTGGATATTTTCCACGGACCCGTCGCCTGTCGTCGAATAGCGCACATGCCCGATGGCGGAAGTCCCTTTGAGCTTTGCGAGCTTCTTCTCGTCGAAGACGTCCATAAGCAGCCCCGGCCCTTTACGGCAGGAGAGGACGCCCTGATCGTTTACCGCAATCCCGCAGGCTTCCTGTCCGCGATGCTGCAGGGAGAACAGCCCCATAAAGGTCGTAAGCGCCGCGTCGCCGGTAGACGGCGTCGCATCCAAAGCGGGAGCCGTACCCGCGATCCCAAAGACGCCGCATTCCTCGCGCGGGCCGGCGTTCCGCTCATATGCGTCGATATTATTTCTCATATTTCTGCCTCATCGCTGTGCGTGTGAATTCGCGGAAAAGCGGATGCGCACGGTTTGGACGGCTTTTGAATTCCGGATGATACTGCACCGCGACAAAGAAATCGTTCCCGGGAATTTCGATCGCTTCGATCAGTCTGCCGTCCGGCGACTGTCCCGCGAGGCGCATTCCCGCCTTCTCGTACGCGTCCCGGTAATCGTTATTGAACTCATAGCGGTGGCGGTGGCGTTCGGAGATTTCCGCCTTTCCGTAGGCTGCGCGCATCGCGCTGTCCTCGCGGAGCACGCAGGGATATGCGCCAAGCCGCATGGTGCCGCCCTTCGGGATATTGCCATGCTGATCGGGCATCAGATGGATCACCGGGTGCGCCGTATACGAGTCGAACTCCGTCGAATTGGCCGCCGCGTGGCCGAGCGCATTGCGCGCGAACTCGATCACGCTGACATGCATTCCGAGGCAGATGCCAAGATAGGGAATGTTGTTTTCACGCGCGTAACGGCAGGCCTCGAACATACCGGAAATGCCGCGTTCCCCGAAACCGCCCGGAACGAGCACCCCGTCGCAATCCGCCAGACTGTCCTGCACGTTCGCCTTTGTGACCGATTCGGAATCCACCCATTTGATTTCAACCTCGGCGCCGATCTCATAACCGGCGTGGGCCAGCGCCTGCGCGATGGAATAATACGCATCGTGGAGCTTTGTGTATTTACCGACCAGGGCAATGCGAATCTTCTTGTCGCGTGCGGCGACGCGCTTGAGCATATCCTTCCAGTCGCTCATATCGGGCGGCCCCGCCTGAATGCCGAGGCGGCGCAGCACAATCTCGCTGAACCCCTGGTTTTCGAACATCAAAGGCGCCTCGTAGAGCAGCGGGATATCCACGCTCTCGATCACACTTTCGGGTTTCACGCTGCAAAACAGCGCGATCTTGCGCCGGATATCTTCACCGATATGCCCCTCCGAACGCGTCACGATAATGTCAGGAAAGATACCGAGCGACTGCAGTTCCTTGACCGAATGCTGCGTCGGTTTGCTCTTGTATTCATGCGAAGCCTCCAGATAGGGGACGAGCGTTACATGGATGAAAATGCAGTTTTCGGAACCGACCTCGGTATGGAGCTGGCGGACAGCCTCAAGGAACGGCAAGCTTTCGATGTCGCCCGTCGTGCCGCCGATTTCCGTGATCACGACGTCCGCGCCGCCCGTGCGCGCCGCCGTATAGATGAAATCCTTGATTTCGTCGGTGATATGCGGGATAACCTGCACGGTCTGCCCGAGATACTCCCCTTTCCGCTCTTTCGTCAGCACATTCCAGTACACTTTTCCCGTCGTCAGGTTTGAGTATTTGTTCAGATCTTCGTCGATGAACCGCTCGTAATGCCCGAGGTCGAGATCCGTCTCCGCGCCGTCCTCCGTCACAAACACCTCGCCGTGCTCGATCGGATTCATCGTGCCGGGATCGACGTTGATATAGGGATCCAGCTTTTGCGCCGTCACTTTGAGCCCGCAGTCTTTCAGCAGCCGCCCCAGCGCCGACGCCGTGATCCCCTTGCCGAGGCCCGATACCACGCCTCCCGTTACAAACACATATTTCGACATCTCATCCTCGCTCTTTCCATAAATTAGGGTCACCTGAATAACCCGCTGTTCTCAATACGCGAGCGCCGGATTGCGCCGCCGACAGTTAAAACCATAGCATGGTACCTCAAAATCGCCGGAAACGACGATTTTCACAAGGGCAA
>WRFF01000204.1 GCA_009778945.1 Clostridiales bacterium
ATTGACCGCCTGCTCCGGCTCGCGAAGAAATACGACTGCGATATTTTTGAACTCGCGCTCGAGGATTTTTCGACGCTCGATCCGGACACCATAAACAAAGCCGTGGAGGACACGGGCGTCCTGATCAAGACGGTGACGGGCGTTCACGGCCCGACGCGGGACATCTCGGCGGACGAGGAGGAGATTCGGGCGTCGGGGATCCAGTACGCGAAGGACATGGTGGATTTCGCGGTGGAGATCGGCGCGGAGGTTATCGCCGGCCCGATCTATTCGGCGGTCGGAAAAGCGCGCCAGCAGACGCCCGAAGAGGTCGAGCTGAAATGGAAATACGGCGTTGAAAACCTGAAGATCATCGCGGACTACGGCGCGAAGAAAAACATTAAATTCGCCGTTGAAACGCTGAACCGCTTCGAGACGGACTTTATCAATATCGTGGAACAGGGTGTGGAATACATCCACCGCGTGGGTTACGACAATGTCGGGTTCCTGCTCGACTCGTTCCATATGGGCATTGAGGAAGCGAATGTGCCGGCGGCGATCCGGCTCGCGGGGACGGAATGCAAAATCTTCGACTTCCATACGAGCGCGAACAACCGGGGTACGCCGGGCAAGGACAATACGAACTGGATTGGGATCCGCGACGCGATCCGCGACGTAGGTTATGACGATTATTGCGTCATCGAATCGTTCACGCCGGACTGCGTGGAAATCGCGAAGGCGGCTTCCGTTTGGCGGCCCTTCTCCGAATCACCCGAGGCGATCGCGCGCGACGGCGTGCCGTTACTGAAGAATCTGTTCACGAAATAATATGCCGGGAAGCCGGAAAGGAGGTCTTGCTATGGCAAAGAAAAAGGTAAGCATCGGTAGCTGGGCGTACGCTTTTCTGAAGACGCCGATCCTGCTCCCCGAGGCGTCCAGGAAGCTCGCCGAACTCAAATTCGACGGCATCAGCATGGGCGGTTTTGTGCCGCACGCGGCGCCGAAGGATTTCGATACGGAGGCGAAACGGGCGGAACTCGCGGGGCTGCTCGCGGAGAACGGTCTCGAAGTCGCCGATTATGCGGTCGACCTGTGGAGCGTCGACTCGATCGAACAGACGGAGGAATGGATCCGGCTCTTTGAAGAGAGCAGTGATTTTGCGGATAAAATGGGCTGGAAGACGATCCGCGTCGATACGGGAAGCAAAAATCTTTCGGTGCCGGAAGGCATGACGTACGCAGACCTGCGAGCGAAGGTCGTCGATAATTTCAAGCGCATTTCAAAATACGCGGCGCAGTACGGGCAACAGGTCGTGTGGGAGTTCGAGCCGGGCTTCATTGTGAACGAGCCGAGCTATATCCTCGAGGTATACGAGCGCGTGGGCGAGCCGAACTTCTCGATCCTCTTCGACACCTGCCACGGCCATATGGCGGCATCGGGCGCGAATCATATTGAACCAAGCCCGCTTGAAGGCGGCATTCTGGAATTTATCGGGATGCTGAAGGGCAAGATCGGTTTTGTGCATGTGATCGACAGCGACGGTACGCTGAACGGCGAAAATACGAGCACGCATGCGCCGTTCGGAGAGGGCGTCCTGAATTTCGACGAGATCATCCCCGCGCTCCTGGACGCCGGCTATAAGGGCGATTGGTGGGCGATCGATCTGTGCGAGTGTCCCGACGCGTGGGAGGCGACCGCGGACTGCAAGCGATTCGTGGATGCGTTCAACGAAAAATTTGCGGACTATGTACCGAGGTAACCGGGGGCGCTATGGCAACTGACAGGCAAAAACTCGCAGCTATTTTGGCGGACGGCGACGGCGTCCTGAACCTCGCGCCGAACTGGGTGCCGCGGCCGTTCAACCGGCCCGGCAAGCGCCTTCGTCTTCATCCCGACGATTATTACGCGATGGGGATGAACCGGGGCGCGATCACGGAGCGGTGGTTTTCTTCGATTACAAAGGTCGAGACGGAGGGCGCCGGCCCGTTCGAGGGCCTGTCCTTCGTCAATGTTGACGGGGATCCGGCGCACGCCGTCCTGTTCAGGGATTTCACGGAGGGGCTGGGGCCTGATCTTTACGGACAGGAGCTTCACGACCGGTACGGCGCGTGGCCCATGTACTCGAAGTTTTACGACTATAACGAGCCGTTGTTCCATCATGTCCATCACGGGGAGGAAGCCTGCGCCAAGGTGGGCGTGACGCCCAAGCACGAGCACTATTTCTTTCCGAAACAGTACAACAACCATTTGGGGACGAGGCCGACAAGTTTCTTCGGCTTCGATCCCTCCGTGACGCGGGAAGAAGTCAAAGCGAGGCTGGCGAAACACGAGACCGAGAATACGCGCATCCTGGAGCTTTCGCGCGCGTTTCAGATCGAGCTCGGCACCGGCTGGTACACGCCGGCCGGCGTCGTCCACGCGCCGGGTTCGCTCTGCACCTATGAGCCGCAGTGGAACAGCGACGTGATGGCGCTCTGGGAAAACGTCGTGGGTTCCGGAGAGATCTTCGACTATGCGTGGCTGTCCGGCTATCTGCCGCCCGGCAAGGAACGCGATCTCGATGCGATCCTGGACGTCGCGGACTGGGGGCTCAATACGCTGCCGAACTACCGCGAGGCCTTTTTTCGGCCGCCTGTGAAAGACGAGACGGGCGACGGCTTCCGGCAGGACTGGGTCTGCTACGGCAATCCCTATGTGGGCGCCAAGGAGCTCACGGTCGAGCCGGGCGCCGAAGTTGTCATCGAAGACGCGGCCGCATACGGCTGCCTCTGCGTGCAAGGGCGCGGGCGGTTCGGGCGCTTTGTGATGGAATCGCCCACGCTGATCCGTTACGGGCAACTGACCTGCGACGAGTTCTTTGTGAGCCACGCGCGCGCGAAAGCCGGCGTGGAGGTGCGGAAC
>WRFF01000205.1 GCA_009778945.1 Clostridiales bacterium
CCCGACCCCCGCGCGCAAAACGCCCAAAACGCGCAAAACGCGGAAACGCGCAGGCCGTCGGCCGAGTCGGAAAAAGAAGCGTACGCGGCCCTCCACGGATATTTCAAAGCTATCAACTCATTCGACTTTTCAGGCGCGTACAATTACCTGAGCAGTTATGACAAGCGCCATATCAGCAGGGAGAGTTTTATTGAATGGCGCAAGTCCGTCGCGCGCCTGTATCCGATGCGCGAGTTCAAAATCACCGGGGGGCTCCCGGTCGCGACAATAAACTGGGGGGAGGAAAAGATACTATATGCGTTGCGGTTCCGCGTCGCCGTCACGGAAGAGACCTTCCCGGACTCCGAAGCGCGGGCGGGCAATGTCCGCGCGGGGGACGTCGAGAAACTGGTCATCGACGATAACGGCGTATGGAAGGTTTTCCTCGGGTACATGAGCGTGCGGGAACTGACCCGCACATTCGAGGAGCGGCTGGAGAACAAACGCAAGAAGGACATAGCAAAACGGTGGGACGAGTACTACACGGGGCTGTATCACGAGTACAACATGCTCAGCCTGGCGGGGATGCACAAGGCCGCCTCCCGGGAAATATACCGGAAAAAGCGTTACGGGTGCGCGATGACGTTCGCCGCCATGTCGGTAAAGAACAGCTCCGTCAAAAGCGCCGGGCAGGAGCAGTTGCTGCACAGCGCCGCGAAGACGATCCGCGGCTCTCTCCGCGAAACGGACAGCGTGGCCTACGCCGGGGACTGCGTTTTCGCGCTGCTCATGGTCGAGCTGCGCAAAAAAAACGCGGCGGATATCATTCGCAGGCTGGCCGAGCTCATACGCAAAGACGCTGGGCCCCAGCTCGGGGCCAAAGCCGATATCGAGTATGAGTTTAAATCATGGAGCGGCAACGACTTTACGGACATAGAGGCGATGAACAAAGTTTTATTGAAATTCCGAAAAAAGATGTAAAGAATTTCATGTTTTGATACGATATAATGTACATAGCGTATAGTGTAGGTTAAGGATGACCGAATATTTCAATCAAAAGGATTTGAGGTGCAAAATTATGATTAATCCGCTTAACAGATCAACACCGACGCGGATGATGGGCCTGGCTTCCGGAATGGATACCGACTTCATCATTCAGCAGACACTGAAACTCCACCAGATGAAGATAGATTCGCGTATGCGCGCGAGGACCATCCTCGAGTGGAGGCAAGCGACGCAGACAAGCGTGCGCGATCAGATACAGGGCTTCAGGAACACGTTCCTGACCACTCTGGGCTCAAGCGGCATGCTGAGCCGCGGAGCGTACAGCGCGACGTCCGTGAGCGTGACCGGCCTGAACGCCGGCGCCGTATCCGTGCGCGCGTCGACCAGCGCCGCCGCCGGGACGATACGGATCGACCAGGTGGTCAAAATGGCCAAGGGCGCGAAATTGACTTCCATCGGCAGGGCGTCGAGCACCGGGCAGGGCTTCTCAATGAGCGCGCGGCTGGACAGCCTGCAGTTTGCAAACGAAAAAACTATTAACTGGGGTAGCAACGTCTTTGCGTCGGCAGGTGATGTGAAGGTAAACCAGACGAGCATAACAGGCGCGTCATGGTCGGCGGCGTCCGCAAGCGGCAAGGTCAGGATCGACGGCGAAGACCTTGACATCAAGCTCACGATGCGCGGCGACGGGCGCTATGATTTTACGCTCGGTTCCGGGGACGAAGAGATTGCCGGAATTATGAACTTTGATTCGGAAGGCAATGGGGTGATAGACTCAGTCACCGCCGGAGGCGAGGATCTGAGCGGGAAAATGGCCGAGCTGTTCAATAGGCAGGACGGCGTGGTGCGGCAGGGGAGCAATGCGATCACGTTCAGCAGGACCGCTTCGGTCGCGCAGGAAGGCGGAGGAACGGTGACGGTCGAGCAGCGCGCCAACAGCGCCAACATCACAACCGCAACCGCTGACGGCGATTACCGCATAGACGGCGCCAAACTGGACTTCTATCGCGAGGCAAAAATAGTCGTCGATAAAGAAGAAATAACGCTACGGTCGAACATGACGATCAGTTCGATGATCAGCGAAGCAAACAAGGCCCTCTCCGACAAGGGCATAAAAATGAGCTATGACAGCCGCACGGACAGGTTCGCTTTTGAGTCCTCCACTATCGGAGGCGCCTCCTTCGAAGCGTCAGGCCAGGCTCTCGCGGCGTTCGGATTTACCGAGACGGCGCCGGGCAGCGCGGAGTTTGTGTCGGCGGAAGGGTCGGAAGCCGAAATCCGGGTCACGATAAACGGCGTCACCGATACGATTACCAGCGCAACGAACAGCTTCAATTTGGGGGACGCGACGATTACGCTCAACAACACGACTGAAGCCGACGAGGAGCCCATCATGGTCACGCTCAAGCGCGACGCGTCTGCAGCCCTCGAGAAAATCAAGGCGTTTGTGAATGTTTACAACAGCATCATAGCCAGGATAGAAGGATTGGTCAGGGAGAGGAAAAGCCCCAACGAAGCATCCTACGGGCCGCTTACGGCCGAAGAAAAAGGCCTGATGACGGACAAGCAGATCGAAGAGTGGGAAGCGATCGCGAAGAAAGGCATTCTGCGCAATGACACGGGGCTCCAAAACCTTGCCACCAGCCTGCGCAGGGAGCTTTACGCCGCTATCGACTCGACAGGCCTGTCGCCGCAGGCGATCGGGATCACAACCGGCAGGTTCGACAGCGGCATGGGCGGGCAGATACTCCTCGACGAAGACAAGCTGCTGGCCGTTCTTGAAGAAGACCCCGACAAAGTCGCGGACATTTTTGCGGGGACGACGGAAAACAGGGGCCTGCTGTGGCGCATGAACGACCTGATGGGCAACTTTGTCTCCAGGACCCAGCCCAG
>WRFF01000206.1 GCA_009778945.1 Clostridiales bacterium
ACCGCCGCGTAGCACCAGGCGTATTTTTGCGCGTCCTGAACCGCCCGGCGCGAACTCGGCAAGTCGAAGCCGACGTCGAGTACGAAGGCCACAGGCGAGGCTTCGATATGTTCTATCAGCGCGCGGCGTTCCTCGGCCGAATAATCGTAATCTATATGCGCATGCGAATCGAAGAAGAGTTTCTGGGTCATGAATTTTCCGGCGCCTTCTGCGTTCCCAGTCCCTCCAACGCCTCAATCTCCTTGTTCACGTCGATGCGCGGGAAGAGCGCCTCGCCTTTGGTGAGGCCATAGGCGTTTTCAAGCCCGAAAGTTTTCGCATCGGCCCAAACGACCCCGGCTGCAGTTGCGCCGCCGCCAGCCGATATCACATCCGAAGCGTCCGCAGTTTCGCCGCCGGTCACGGCCTGATCCTGTGGCAGCAGGCCAAGCTGCCTTCGCATCTCCTCGGATGAATGGTGCATAAAAGGATGGATCAGCACGGAAAGGATACGCAGCGATTCGGCAAGATGGTAGAGCACCGCCTCGAGCCGCCGCTTCTGCGTCTCGTCTTTCGCAAGCGCCCATGGCGCCGTGTCGTCGATATATTTATTGCTCGCGGAAACGAGCGCCCAGATCTCTTCAAGCGCGTGATTGAAAGCGAACTGCTCCATCTGCGCCTCAACCTTTTTCGCCGCCTCCACGGCGAGCTGGCGCAAATCCAGATCCGCGGAATCCGCCGTCTGCGGCCAACCTTCCGGTTTTCTTATAGAACCGCCGAAATATTTTTCCGCCATGCCGCAGGTACGCGACAAAAGATTTCCGAGGTCGTTCGCAAGGTCGCCGTTGATGCGGTTCAGCATGACCTCGTTCGTGTACTGGCCGTCCTGGCCGAAAGTGTATTCGCGCAGCAGGAAGTATTTGAGCGCGTCCACCCCATAACGCCCGATCAGCACGACAGGGTCCACGACATTGCCGCGGCTCTTGCTGATTTTGCCGCCGTCGAGCAGCAGCCAGCCGTGGCCGAGCACCTGCTTCGGAAGCGGAAGGCCTGCGGCCATAAGCAGCGCCGGCCAGATGATCGAATGAAAGCGCACGATCTCCTTGCCGACAAGATGCACGTCCGCCGGCCAGTAACGCTCAAACAGCGGCGCGCTGTTTTTTGCGTCCATCCTGCCTGCCGTATCTTCCGCACCCGCCGCGCCCGCCGCCGTGCCTTTTGCATCTGCGAAAGCAGCCTGCGCGTCCGCCTCCGCAACCGCCGCATCCGCCGCATCCGAAAATTCCGAAGGCCAGCCGAGCGCGGTCAGATAATTGACCAGCGCGTCGAGCCAGACATAGATGACCTGGTTCTCTTCGCCCGGCACGGGAATGCCCCAATCAAAGGCGCCGCGTGAAATTGACAGATCATCCAGCCCCTGTTTCACAAACGCGACCATCTCTTTCCGCCGCGCTTCCGGCGCGAGGAAAGGCGGGTCTTCGCGTTCCAGCAGGTCCAGCAAACGGTCCTGATAATCCGACAGCCGGAAGAAGTACGAATCCTCATGCGAACGCTCGACAGGCCGCCCGCAGTCGGGGCAGAGGCCGTTCACCAGCTGCGTATCCGTGAAATACGATTCGCACTGGACGCAGTACCAACCCTCGTAGACGCCGCGGTAGATATCACCCGAGCCCCGCAGGCGCCGGAAAATTTCCCGCACGCGCGCGGTGTGCCGCGCCTCCGTCGTGCGGATGAAGTCATCGTAACTGATCTCCATCGTCGCCCAAAGATCCTTGACGCCCCCGACAATGCGGTCGACATAGGCCTGCGGCGTAACGCCGGCCTCTTCGGCGATGCGCTGGATCTTTTGCCCGTGCTCGTCCGTCCCCGTGAGGAACATCACATCATAGCCGCAGAGCCGCTTGAACCGCGCCATCGCGTCCGCCATCACCGTGCAGTAAGTGTGCCCGATATGCAGGTTTGCGCTCGGATAATAGATCGGTGTTGTAATGTAATATTTTGGTTTGTCCGTTTCGATTATTTTTACCATAAATTTATTTTAGCATAATTTGCGCCCTGACATTTCCCGTGCGATTGTCCAGACGATTTCCATACCAGAAGCACAGCGGAATTTTGGCACTTTTTTTCGATTGAGGGGTTATTTTGCCCCAAATATCGTTGTTTTTCTTCATTTTTCGGCTAATTTCACCTGATATTGTCTAATTTCGTAAATAATTTACCCCTCAATCGCAAATTTCTGTCATTTTCTTCTGCGCTTGTTGGTACAGAGGCCCCCTTAAAATCGTACACAGCAGGTTTCATGCAATTTCCCACGCAATTTACTGTCATACCTGCAAAAGGCGGATTGTCCCCCTCCGCAATTTTTATGCAACTTTCCATGCAATTTGCTGTCATACCTGCAAAAGGCGGATTGCCCCCCTCCGCAATTTTTATGCAACTTTCCATGCAATTTCCCACGCAATTTACTGTCATACCCGCAAAAGGCGGATTGCCCCCTCCGCAATTTTTATGCAACTTTTCATGCAATTTCCCACGCAATTTACTGTCATACCCGCAAAAGGCGGATTGCCCCCCTCCGCAATTTTTCGACATTGCCCCCGCTGTCGCCCGCCGTTGCTTGTTTCGCGATGTTCATGAATATTTTATTATTTATGGAAAATATAGGTTGACACGGGATTTTGAATGTTGTAATATTATTCCATTATATAGAAATAAATTCCATGAAGCCGTCGTTCGGGAACTCCTGTATGAGAAAGTGAGGTAACCCCATGAACCGTATCCGAACTATCCGCATAGCCCTGCTGCTTGTCGTCGCCGCTTGCGCGCTCCTGCTGCTTCCGACGGGCGGGTCCGCGTCCTCCCTCGCGGCCTC
>WRFF01000207.1 GCA_009778945.1 Clostridiales bacterium
ACGAAATCCCTGCTGTATTCCGCAAAGATTGCGCAGTCGGCGCTGCACGGCGAAGAATACGGCGTTTCGGCTTCCGGTCTCCGGCTCGATCACGTAAAAGTGATCGAACGTAAAAACGAAGTGGTGCGAAAATTGGTCGGCGGCGTGGCGACGGCGCTCCGAAATCGCAAGGTAGAAGCGGTCCACGCGCGCGGCGTACTGAAAGGCAGGAGCGAAAGCGGTTTTGCCGTCGAAGCTGAGGGCCGAATATATGAAGGCGCGCGCCTGCTCCTTTGCACGGGCTCGGAAGCCATCATCCCGCCGATAGACGGTGTCCGGGAGGCCCTTCAAAGCGGCTTTGCGCTGACAAGCCGGGAGATCCTGGATCTGAACGAGGTTCCGCATTGTCTCACTATTGTCGGCGGCGGCGTGATCGGTCTCGAACTCGCGAATTATTTCGCGGCCGCAGCTTCAGAAGTAACCGTCGTCGAGATGCTGCCCGAGGTCGGCGGCGCCATCGATGCGGATATTGCAAAAAATCTGCGCGGCAACCTGGAGAAACTCGGCGTACGTTTCCTGCTCGAAACGAAGGCGAACGCCATCCAATCCGGTAGCGTTCGCGTTTTAAAGCGGGACGGGACGGAGGAGGCCATCCGCGCGGACAAGGTGCTGCTGTCAATCGGTAGAAGGCCGCGGTCGGAGGGCATGGGTTTCGAGACGCTCGGCCTTTATACGGAAAAAGGCGCCGTCGTCACGGATGCGAGGATGCGCACGAACGTGCCCGGCGTATGGGCGGCCGGCGATGTGAACGGAAAACTCATGCTGGCGCATACGGCCTACCGGGAAGCCGCCGTCGCCGTGAGCGACATGGCGGGTGTGAATGACGCAATGCGTTACGACGCCGTCCCGCAGATCGTCTATACGTCGCCTGAGGCGGCCGGCGTCGGGGAGACCGAACGCAGCGCCGAAGCGAAAGGCTATGTCTTTGACAAAGCCGTCCTGCCGCTCCAGTATTCCGGCCGCTACGTCTGTGAGGACATGAACGGCGACGGGTTCGCGAAGCTGCTCTGCGAGCGGGACACGGGGCGCATCCTCGGCGTCCACATCATCGGGAACTACGCCTCGGAGATCATCCTTTCGGCCGCGATATTAGTCGGGTCGAAATGGTCGAAGGAAGCCGCCTCCAAAATCGTATATCCGCATCCTACCGTGGGAGAGATCCTGCGCGACCTCCTGATATGAAACTTGTCTATTTCACGACATGAACCAAAAAGGAAGGATTGCCGAATGACAAAAGAATTATTTGTAGACCCGAATAAACTAAAGGAGCCGTCCGAGATCGTCTTTCAAAACATCCCGGTCAACGCATATCAAAAGAGCGTTTCGGAGGCGCGCGCGGATTTCGGAGACGACGAACTCGCGCGCATCTATCGCGATATGACAATCCTGCGCGCTTTCGAAGACATGTTGAACAAAATCAAGACACAGGGCGCGTATAACGGTATCGAAACCACCTATCCGGGGCCGGCCCACCTGTCGCTCGGACAGGAAGCGGGCGCGGTCGGGCAGGCATATCTGCTCGGCGTGGACGACATCCAGTTCGGAAGCCACCGGAGCCATTCCGAGATCCTCGCCAAATCGCTTTCCGCCATCGAAAAACTGGACGACAACACGCTCCTGTCCATTATGGAAAATTTCCAGGACGGCGCGATCCTGCGGGCTATAACCCGGGTCTGCAAGGCGAAGAGCGTCCGCGATCTCGCGGTCCATTTCATCCTCTACGGCGCGCTTTGCGAGATCTTTGCGCGCGAAAACGGCTTCCACCGCGGCATGGGCGGGTCCATGCACGCCTTCTTCCTGCCGTTCGGCGTTTATCCGAATAACGCGATCGTCGGCGGTTCGGGCACGATCGCGGCGGGCGCCGCGCTGTACAAACGCGTGAACAAAAAGCCCGGCCTTGTCGTCTGCAATATCGGCGACGGCTCGCTCGGCTGCGGCCCCGTGTGGGAGGCGCTCAATTTTTCGGCGATGGACCAGTACCACACGCTGTGGGAAGACAGGCGCCCCGGCGGCCTGCCGATCGTTTTCAATGTCTGGAATAACGCGTACGGGATGGGCGGCCAGACGAGCGGCGAGACGATGGCTTACGGGATGCTCGCGCGCGTCGGCGCCGGCGTGGAGCCGAACCAGATGCACGCGGAGCGGATCTGGGGGCACGACCCGCTCGCTGTCATCGACTGCTACCGGCGCAAAAAAGCGTTGATCGAACAGGGCGGCGGGCCCGTCTTTTTGGACGTGCTGACGTACCGGCTTTCGGGCCATTCGACGTCCGACCAAAACGCGTACCGCTCCAGGGAGGAGCTCGACGCGTGGGCGGAGGCGGATCCCATCAAGGTGTTCCACGCGGAGCTTGTGAACGCCGGCGTGCGGCCGGACGCGTATTTCGACGAACTGTGGGCGGAGACCGAAGAGCGCATGACGAAAATCTGCGCATGGGCTTCGGATCCGGAGCTTTCGCCTTACGCGGATTTCAAAAAAGACATCCATATCATCGAGCGCACAATGTTTTCAAACGAAAAAGCGCCGAAACTCGCGGACGGCGCGCCGGCCTTCCTCACGGATCCGAACACCTGCAGCCGGGTGGAACAGATTGCGGGGAAGAACCGCTCGGCCACAGACGCCGAAGGGAAGCCGGTCAGCAAGCTCAAGATGTTCAATATCCGCGACGCGATCTTTGAACCCGTTTTCGATAAGTTCAAGGAGGATCCGACCCTTATCACCTATGGAGAGGATGTGCGCGACTGGGGCGGGGCTTTCGCGGTCTACCGCGGCATGAACGAGGTGCTGCCGTATTCGCGCC
>WRFF01000208.1 GCA_009778945.1 Clostridiales bacterium
CGTTGATCGAACAGGGCGGCGGGCCCGTCTTTTTGGACGTGCTGACGTACCGGCTTTCGGGCCATTCGACGTCCGACCAAAACGCGTACCGCTCCAGGGAGGAACTCGACGCGTGGGCGGAGGCGGATCCCATCAAGGTGTTCCGCGCGGAGCTTGTGAACGCCGGCGTGCGACCGGACGCGTATTTCGACGAACTGTGGGCGGAGACCGAAGAGCGCATGACGAAAATCTGCGCGTGGGCTTCGGATCCGGGGCTTTCGCCTTACGCGGATTTCAAAAAAGACATCCATATCATCGAGCGCACAATGTTTTCAAACGAAAAAGCGCTGAAATTCGCGGACGACGCGCCGGCCTTCCTCACGGATCCGAACACCTGCAGCCGGGTGGAACAGATCGCGGGGAAGAACCGCTCGGCCACAGACGCCGAAGGGAAGCCGGTCAGCAAGCTCAAGATGTTCAATATCCGCGATGCGATCTTTGAACCCGTTTTCGATAAGTTCAAGGAAGATCCGACCCTTATCACCTACGGCGAGGATGTGCGCGACTGGGGCGGGGCTTTCGCGGTCTACCGCGGCATGAACGAGGTGCTGCCGTATTCGCGCCTGTTCAACGCGCCCATCTCCGAAGCGGCCATCGTCGGCACGTCCGTCGGTTACGGCATGATGGGAGGCCGCGCGATACCGGAGCTCATGTACTGCGATTTCATCGGACGCGCGGGCGACGAGATATTCAATCAACTGTCGAAATGGCAGGCGATGAGCGCGGGCATACTCAAAATGCCGGTCGTGCTACGCGTGTCCGTCGGCGCAAAATACGGCGCCCAGCACAGCCAGGACTGGACGGCGCTCTGCGCGCATATCCCGGGCCTCAAGGTCTGTTTTCCGGCGACGCCGTGGGAGGCGAAAGGCCTGATGGCGGCCGCGCTGAACGGCACGGATCCCGTCGTCTTCTTTGAGAGCCAGCGCCTCTACGATATGGGAGAACTGTTCCATCCGGGCGGCGTTCCCGAGGCGCCCTATGAAATCGAAATCGGGGATACCGATATCGTGCGAAAGGGGACGGATCTCACAATCCTGACGATCGGCGCGACGCTCTACAAGGCGGCGGAAGCCGCGGATACCCTTTCGCGGGACTTCGGGCTGGAGGCCGAAATCATCAACCTGCACAGCCTTGTGCCGCTTGATTATACGAAGATCCTCGAGAGCGTGGACAAGACCGGCAAAGTCGTATTGGCAAGCGACGCATGCGCCCGCGGGACTTTTATAGGCGACGTCGCACGCAATATTACGGAGCTGGCGTTTAACCGGCTCGACGGGCCGCCCGTCGTCGTCGGTGCGCAAAACTGGATCACGCCGCCGTTTGAATACGACGAATTCTTCTTTCCGCAGGCGAGTTGGATCCTGGATGCAATCCATGAAAAACTGCTGCCTTTGAAAGGCTACCGGCCGCAAACCGGTTTCTTTACGACGGCGGACCAACTGCGCCGGGCAAAAGCCGGCGTATGAAGGACGCGGATATGTGCGGAAGATTGAACCAGCGCCTCATTTCGGCGGTTGGCTTGACAGGACAATGAAAAGCGATCGTGAACCGCGTGAAATCGTATTCGCCGGGAACCTGGTTGTCGACCGGCTGAAATTCGTGGAGGCGTGGCCCAAATTCATGGGGCTCACGACAATCACGCGCCAGGAAAGCGCGCTCGGCGGGCTGGCCTGCAATTGCGCGGTCGATATGGCGAAGCTTGCGCCTGAGGCGCCTGTGCGTGTGCTTGGGATCATCGGTAAAGATGCGCTGGGGGATCAAATTATAAAAGAATTTTCGAAATATCCTTCCATCAATACGGAGTTTGTGGCGCGCGCGGGCGAGACATCTTTCACCGACGTCATCACGACGCCCGGCGGGCAGCGGACCTTCTTCCAGTTCCCCGGGGCGGGCGCGCTGCTCGGCCCCGAGCATTTTGACTTTTCGCGGCTGAACGCGGCCATCCTGCATATCGGCTATATCCTGCTGCTGGAGCGGCTTGACGGCCCGGACGAAGCCTATCCGACGGGTCTGTGCCGCGTGCTCGACATGGCGCGGAAGTCGGATATCCTGACTTCCGTCGATGTTGTGAGCGAGTCGGGAGACCGCTATAAGCGCGTCGTATCGCCGGCGCTCGCCTATACGGATATCCTGACAATCAACGATATGGAAGCGGAAGGCGTGACGGGCATTCCGCTCCGGAATGCGGAGGGGCAATTGAATAGAGACACGCTCGAACCGTGCGTGCGCGCGCTTGCGGAGCTTGGCGTGAAGAAATGGGTTTGCGTGCATATGCCGGAAGTCGCGGCGGGGCTGGATGTCGAAAGCGGAAAATATATGGAGGCAAAGGCGTTCCACGTGCCGGAAGATTTTATCAAATCTTCCGTCGGCGCCGGGGACGCGTTTGCTGCCGGCCTGCTCTATGGCGCGTACAGGGGGCTTCCGTTTGAAAAAGCGCTGGACGAGGCCAACGCCGTCGCGGCGTACAGCCTGAAAGGTTCCAGCGCGAGCGATGCGATGGCCCCGCTCAACGAGGTGCTCGGCGAAATGGAGCGGTATCGGGCATGAACGCAAACGGAACGAAAACGGCCGTGATGATTGGGGCCGGAAATATCGGAAGGGGGTTTGTCGGGGCGGCGTTTGCCGCGTCGGGCTATGAGACGGTCTTTATCGACGCGGACGAACGCCTTGTCGCGGAAATAGGCGCGCGCGGCGAATATCCC
>WRFF01000209.1 GCA_009778945.1 Clostridiales bacterium
GCCGCGCTCGCCGTCAAAATCCGTGTTCACGACCAGGTCGCCGATGGGCTCGATGCGAAGCTTCGCGGTTTTGAAATATTCGACGCGCTTGTCCTTCGGATGCTGGCCCGCGAGCACCGATAGCAGTACGGGCAGCATGACCGGCAGAATGAGTTTGTGGAAAAACACGACGTCAAGCAGGCCGTCGCCGATCTCCGAATCCGGCGCGATATTGTGGAAACCGCCCGCCTGCCGGCCGTTCATGACGATGACCGCGCTGGAACTGCTTTCGATCATCCGTTCGTCGCTGATCAGGCGAAGCGGCGTCGCGCGCGCGAACGGCACTTCGGCGAGCCCGCGCAGGTAATAGGCGCCGAGCCCGAGCGTATTCTTGATAGCAGGATCCGTACGTTGGCTGATGTCGACGAGCATGCCGATCGCGAGGACATTCACGAAACAACGGTCCGCCGCGATTCCGACGTCCATTTTGGATAGGCGGCTTTCCGTGGCCACATGCATCATGCCTTCGAGATCTGTCGGGATGCGCAGATAGGATGCGAGGTCGTTGGCCGTCCCCGTAGGGAAAATCGCGAGAGGGATGTGCACATCGTGCTTTACCATCGCGTTCACAACCCAACTGATGGTGCCGTCTCCGCCCGCCACAATAATCTTGTGACAATTTTTCAGTTCCCGGTCCTTCATGATGCGGTCAAGCGTGAACGGCGTGCCGATCCGGACCGGAATAAGCAGCATCTCATTTTCCGCAAATTCCGTGATTACCTGATCCAAATCCGCAACAAAGGAACCGTCCCCGGCGTTTGGATTGTAAATCAAGACAACGCGTTTCATATCAACCTTCGCCTCCTGCGCCTTGCACAAGAGCTCCCGTTTCCCGCAGCAGGTCTCCCATCAGGTAGAGCGACCCTGCGCAAACTATCATATCATAACAGCCCGTGCGTTCGATTTCATATGCGCGGCGAAGCGCCTCCAAAGCCATAGCTTCCCCGGACACAATGGGGACGTCCCCTTTTATGTCCGGCGGACAGACAGCTTCCACTTTTCCGCCCGCACGCTCGATCAGGAACGCAAGCTCCGCCGCGGAAAGGCCGCGATCGCCGCTGACTTCCGTGGCGACGAAGCCTGCCGCGACTTCCGCGAAAAAGCGCAGTATCTTTTCCACTTCCTTGTCCCTCAAAATCGCCGTGACAAAGAGGGTCCGCTTTTCGGCGCAAAGGTCTTTCAGCGTATCCGCAAGCGCGCGTGCGCCGGCTTCGTTGTGCGCGCCGTCCAGAATGAGAAGCGGGCTGTCAAGCGGCTCCGCCGGCGATAGGGACGCAGCCGGCTGCGGCGGGTCTCCGGCAAAAACCTGAAACCGCGCGGGCATCTGCGCACGCCTCATACCGGCGCGCAGGCATTCGGCGTCCAGCGAGACGAGGCCGCGGCTTCGCAGATTTTCCAACACACAGAGCGCTGTCACCGCGTTGTCCACCTGGTGCGCGCCGGGCATCGAAGTCTCAATCCCATCGTAACGCCGGCCGCCGATTACGCAGGAAAAACGGCTGCCGCGAAGACTCCGTTCTGTGACACGCACCGGGATACGCGTGACGTC
The DNA here is from genome assembly GCA_009778945.1 of Clostridiales bacterium. Classification (GTDB taxonomy): domain Bacteria; phylum Bacillota; class Clostridia; order Peptostreptococcales; family Anaerovoracaceae; genus WRFF01. The sequence continues at coordinate 1,589 of WRFF01000209.1, forward strand.
AAGGAGCGACGCGTGCTTTTCATACGCGCGCCGGGCGATGACCTTTGCGGCCTCTCCTGCCGCGCCGGTTATGACGGGACAACCCGCCTTAATAATGCCCGCTTTTTCCGCCGCGATCTCCGGAAGGGTGTCCCCCAGCCTGTCCATATGATCGTAGGTGATATTGGTTATGACGGATACAAGCGGCGCTTCGATGATGTTTGTAGAATCGCCGCGCCCGCCAAGCCCTACTTCGAGCACGACAAAATCCAGGTTTTCCTTTGCAAAACAGCAGAGCCCGATCGCCGTGATGATCTCAAATTCCGTCAGGGATTCGTCCAGATTCTGTCTCACGGTTTCCGCGGCCACAAGGACTTTGTCCGTCAGCGCCTCGAGCGCGGCTTCCGAAATCATCTCGCCGTTCAACTGGATGCGCTCGCGGAAATCCGTCACAAAGGGGGAGGTGAAAAAACCGGCCGTATACCCCAGCGCGAGCAGGCTTTCGTAGAGATAGCGCGAAACGGAGCCCTTTCCGTTCGTACCCGCGACGTGAAGCACACGCAGTTCTGATTCCGGATGGCCCAGCAGTTCCATCAGCCTTTGCATCCGCTCAAGGCCGAGTTTGCTCCCGAATCTCAGAAAAGCCGCGATACGCGCTTCCGCGTTCAAAGGGTTCAGCGTTTCCTCAGTCAAAGAGATGTTCCGCCTCCGCGTATTCGCGATCCGGCACCGTCTCGCGCACCTTTTGATAATACTGCCGGGCGCGCGCCTGATCCCCGCGCGCCCGGTATAGCAGCGCAAGCGCAAACGCCGCCTCAAAGCAGGCGCGCTTCACGCAGTGATCGTAACCTGCCGCGCCTTCCATCGCGCGCAACAGATGCATTTCAGCTTTTTTCAGATCGCCAAGACCGAGATGGCACTCGCCGAGCACATAATCGTTGCAGGGCGTCCCGGATGGATCGTAGCCGGATTTTCCTTTCTTCGCGTTCTTCAGGGCCGCTTTGAAGGCTTTCTTTGCTTCCGAAGCCCGTCCTGCTTCCGCGAGCGCCTTCGCCATACGCATTTGTGTGCGCGGATCGCCGCGCAGCGCGAACGCACGGCCGTACGCCTCCGCCGCA
>WRFF01000210.1 GCA_009778945.1 Clostridiales bacterium
GTCAGTGTGAAACTGTCCGCGAGGTCTTCCGTCTGCGCGGGGACGAACGCCCGCTCGGGAAACGTCAGGTAATCCCGGTACCCTTTCGGGAGCGCGCTCTCTTCGTCGCTGATCGTCACTGTGTTTAAAATTTGTTCGTTTTCGGCCATTGCCCCTTCTCCTTTGTCACTCATTTTTTGTCTTTTTTGTTATTACCAGTTTTTAGGGTGTTTTGTGATTTTTCACAAAACACGGTTTATTGTACCGGCGCGATTTCGCCCGGTTGCGGGGCGAAACGACGCCACATCAAAAGTTTGAGCCGTCTCACGTCGTCAAAAGATCGCCGTCTACGATGCCGGCGCCGGCAAGCGTCTCGTTCGCGCTGACCAGTTTTCCGAGCAGCGCCGAGCGGAAATACGCGGGGACGGAGTCCCCTTCCGCTTTTCCGTTTTCACGGAGAAGGCGGAAGACATCCGCGATCCGCCGTCTTTCGTCGGCGGAGACATCCGTACGGGCCCCGTCCGTTTCCATCGTAAAATTGATATACATCTCAGCTCTCCTCCTTACTCGCCGCCGCTTCCGCCAGGCGTTTCCGGCTCTTATACTTGCTCCAGGCCCTTGCGCAGAAAAAGCTTATGACGCACAGCCCGATGATCACCGCCGCGATGATCCCGTTCTGGGTTTGCGCGGTGCTCTGTTCGTCAAAGCGTCCGTCGGCATATTTCGGCGTATTGGCGAAAAGGCCGGCCGCCTCTGCACTCACCGCCTGCGGCGCCGGCTGTTTCTCATCGAAAAGTGTCCCGCGAAGCGAGGAATCCTGCTTCTCCGCATTCTGCGCCGCCTGCGTGTAACGGCTTTCGCCGCCGGACGGGAAAAATCCGTAGTCCGATAACGGGTCGCTTACAAACAGGCCGCCGTTCTGTGCGTTCAGCCCGGCTGTGGTGAGCGGGAAATCCGTGCTGTCCTTCGGCGCGGCCGCAGCGGAGCTTCCCGCAGGGGAAGGCGCAGCCGGCGCGGCAGCGGCGGGCGGCGTCACCGGCGCGCCGGAGCTCCCATCGGGCGGCGGGGCGATATCCGCCGCCGAAGCGATGACAGGGACAGCGCACAGGGCGCAAAGCATCAGGACAACCGCGGCCCTTTTAACCACGCGCTTCATGACGCCCCCCCTCCCCTCGCCGGTTCCGAACCGCGCGGATCACCAGCGCGGCGATCAGGATTGCAACGCTTATGATCAGAAGAACCCACGGGGATGAAAGCGTGAAGGCCGCCGCGTTCCCGGCGGCGCGGACGTCCGGCTGCGACAGAAGCACCGGGTTCGCGACAAACTGCGCGCTCTTCGAATTGACCTGCGCCCCGTTCCGGGTCTCCGGCAGGATCCCCGCAAAGCTGCCGATAAGCCCTTTGTTCGTGCTCGCCGTATCCTGAAGCGCGCTCGAGAGCGAGTCGCGCGCCGCGTTCACCCGCTGGAGTTCATCCGTGTACGCCTGGTAAACGCTCGCCCTCGTATCGGATGTGCTCTTGGCGTAGCTGTTGTAGGCGTCGGTGACCTGCTGGATATTGTTTGACTGCGCGGTGGTCAGGGCGCTTTGAACTACTCCCAGTTCCGTCGCGTAGCTGCTTATAATGCTGCCTACCTTGGCTTTGTCAGCGTCGGTCAGATACGCCAGCGGGTCGTAGGTTCCCGCCGTCTGCTCAACCGCATCGCTATTATTATTGAAGGCAGTGAGATCTGCAGACACGGTGTCATACTGCGTTTCCAATGAATACTGGGCTATGGTGGGGATTGCCGGAGAGTCATACGGCAGAATCGCGTTAAGGTCGTTTTCCAAAGTATTCATAGCATCAGTCGTAGCGCCCGTCGGATACAGCGGATCTTCAACTTGAGTTTGCGAACTCCCTCCTGCTGCAATATACGCGGTGTGGGCGTTCATGATATTTTGAAGATCGCTTGTATTGCCGGCAAGACCCTTAAGAGCATTAGTATACGCAGTTTGGATTGCATCCACTGTTTGGTTACTCACACTAGGGACACGTATGTCTTGTCTTGTCGGTGCAGAGCCGGTAGGTGAAGCAAGATAATTATCTACCGCAGTAGACCAAGTATCCAGCGCCGTTGAATAATTGCTCATGGCAGTATTAATAGCGTTTAGGTTTGTTACATTTCCTATGGCTCCGTACAGTATAGTTGCGTTGTCTGTGAGTGCTTGCTGCGATGCCTGCATTGACAAAAAATCATCCTGGTAGGTTCGAAGCGTCGGGTTTACGCCGGCGGTACCGTTGAGCCACCCGTCTACGCTGGCTTCCCATTCGTTCTGCTTTGTTTGATACTCATTCGCTGTATTAAGCCAGTCCCTTGCGTCATTCTGCCACGTATCCCCCGCATCTTTGCTCGTCTGGATATCCGTGGAGAGCTGCGCCGTCATCGCCGCGTACGCCGCCTTCGCGTTATTGTAGCTGTCGAGATAGGTCTGGCTCATCTGATTGCCGAGGTCCTGCACCGCCTTCGTATAGGCGTCATAGGAAACCGACTGCGGCTCCACTGTGATCTGCGGCAGGTCCGCCAGGTTCAGCGTGTTCGGAAAATCCTGCGCCTGGAATGTTTTCGCGGTGGCGATGTCCTGATCGTTGCTGGTGAGCAGCGCGCCCATCTTGTCCTGCGCGCCGTGCAGGTTGTCGTAAAGCGTATAGACATACAGA
>WRFF01000211.1 GCA_009778945.1 Clostridiales bacterium
CGCGGACGTTTCCGCCCATCGCGATTGCTGCGTAGAGGGTTTCCATCGCCCCGTGGCCGACGCCGAACGTGCTCCAAGTGCAGCCCGGTACGAGTTCGTTCATGTAGTCACGCATAAAGACAAGGTTCTTCGTGGTAGCCGCGATACCGCCGGCACAACCCATGCAGAACTGGAAATGCAACGGTGTTTTCAACACACCCTTCTTCACATAATACGCGGCGTTGGAAATCATACCGGGGTCGAAAGCTTCGATCTCGGGCTTCACATTCACTTCCTGCATAAGGCCGCCCAGCTTCTCAAGGAACGGCGGATTGTTTTCAAACACGCTTGTGTGCAGCCAGTTCATCGTGCCGCAGTCGAACGACGCCATCTCGGGTTTCAGCTCGTAGAACGGGCGGATGCGGTCCTCTTCTTTGAGGCCTACGCCGCCGGACGTCGTCAGGTTGATGATGATATCGCAGTCCTTCTTCGCACGGAGCAGTGAAACCACCTTTTCAAACTTATCAAACTGCATCGAGGCTTCGTCTTTGTCATTGCGCACGTGGATATGCGCGATCGCCGCGCCTTCTTTCCAGCAATTATATACTTCTTCCGCAATCTCTTCCGGCTGGAGCGGCACGTTCGGCGTGTTGTCCTTTGTAGGCCACGCGCCCGTCGTCGCAACCGTGATGATTCGCTTATTTTTTAAGTCAGACATCGTTTTTTCGTTATCCTTTCTAATCGAATCCCGGCTTCCTGTCCGGAAAAAACACAGGAAGCCGGGTAATTTATTTTGTATCCTTACGCCGCGACACAGCCGCCGTCAACGTAAACGATCTGTCCCGTGATAAAGTCTGACGCCGCCGACGCGAGGTAGATCATGGAGCCGATCAGCTCGCCCGATTCCATGGGACGATGGAACAGAATACGGTCTGTGAAGACTTTCGCCTTTACCGGATCGTCGAAGATGGGTTTTGTCAGCAAGGACGCGACGATCGTCGGCCCGACCGCGTTCACGCAAATATTGAATTTCGCCCATTCAACCGCCAACTGGCGCGTCATGGAAAGAACCGCGCCTTTCGAGCACGCATAGGCGCCGTACCCGAGATCAAGCCCGTTGTTCGCGCGGACGGAAGTGATGTTGATGATCTTGCCGGCCGGGTCCATGCCCTTCTCATGCTGTTTGATCATCTGGCGGCCGACGGCCTGATCGATATACCAGGTGCCTTTGACGTTCGTATCGATGACGAGATCAAACATATCTTTCGGAAATTCTTCCGCGGAGAAACGGCGCGCTACGCCGGCCGCGGGGAAGAGGACATCAATTTTGCCGAAATTCGCGACCGTCTCGTCCACGACGCGCTGACAGTCGTCCAGATCCAGCGTATCCGCCACAATGGTCAGGACCTTTGCGCCCGTATCGGCGAGCGACGCGGCCGCCTTGTCAAGCGTCTCCTTGGTGCGGCCCGTCAGGACGAGGTTGGCGCCGTAATTCGCGTAGCCGCGCGCCGTCGCAAGGCCGAGGCCGCCGCCGCCGCCGGTGATGATGCAGGTTTTTCCGGTCAGGTCAAACAGCCCTTTAATGGTTTCATTCGTATAGTCCAATAGTTTCATGAAAATTCTCCTTTCCGTGGGGGAACCCGTTCGGGCCCTCTTTCAGCTTACATAAAATCAGCTATTGCCGCCCCTTATGCAAGCGCATTTCATTATTTCTTGAGGAGGTTCGCGATGTTGCTGTCGCCAATATTGCCGCCATACGTATAGACGCGGTCCTTGACGCCTTTAACGATATCAGCTTCGTCGATCTCCGCCGCGCAGCGCGCCATGCTGCCGTCGCCGAGGTACCACCGCAGCGGGAAGCAGAAGAAGCGGAAACGCTTGCCCGTAACTTTGTCGAGGTCGCCGCCGAGGTTCTCAACGCCCACGATCCCGTGGCCGAGCATCGTCTTGTGGCAGGGTTCCCAGGTGCCCCAGCAGCCGAGTTTCTCCAGCGCGCCGAATTTCTTGTCATAGGCCGCCTGCCCGTGGATGCGGATGTATTCGAACTTGTCAAATTCCGCGTAGGCTTCCTCGCCGAACTCGTTCTTGTATTCCTCGGTGATCGGAAGGCCCGAAGCGCCAAGCAGGTTCATGCGCGTCATGCCGTTGTTGCCCATCGCCGTATGAAGCGGATGGTCGAGCGCCTGGCTGTCCATCGCAACGCATTTGACCTTATGGTCGACAAACCACTGGCCGGCTTCGACGCCCGTGCCGGGCGCATAATGATAGTAGGCCTTGCTGTCGTCAAACTTGCGGTGCATGCCCGTGTTGAGGCAGACGATCATGCCGGCGAGTTCGGACGGCTTGATCCCCGCGCGTTTGCAGGCGTCTTCCAGATGCGCCGCCCCGATGAGCGTCGGGGTGCCGAGGCATTTCTTGGGATCCACTTTGGGCGCATAGGGGCCCCAGGCTTCGATATGGACGTCCAGGCAAACCGCATCGCCCGTATAGGCGTCGACCGGCATCTCATGCGTATAGCGCGCGCGGCGGCCGTCGAATTCATATTCCATGACGTGGCGCGGCGCGTCGCAGTGCGTTCCCGTATGCATCGTGCATGTGATCTTCTGGGTCAGCACGCCGCCCTTCGCCATCGTATGCGCGTTGTCGATGACAGGTTTGTCAAAATACGGCCAGCGCGGGATCTCTGCGC
>WRFF01000212.1 GCA_009778945.1 Clostridiales bacterium
ACCCGGCGGGCCCGCCGCCGATCACCGCTACATCATATTTTTCCATCGCAGAGACCATTCCTTTCACTGGGTTAAACGCCTGTTTAAGTTCGATCTTTTAAATAGTGATCGTAAACAGGAATCGTAAATAGTGATCGCGTCACACCAGCATATCGAGAGGATTCTCCAGCAAATTCTTCACGTATCCCTGAAAAACCGCCGCGTCCGCGCCGTCGATTATCCGGTGGTCAAAAGTCAAAGACAGCATCAGGTACTTTCGCGAAACTACCTGGCCGTCCGCCAGCGCAAGTTCGTCGTTTATACAGCCAACACCCATTATCGCGGCATTCGGCTGATTTATTATCGGGGTAAACTCCTGTATCCCCAGCGCGCCCATGTTTGATACGGTAAACGTACTTCCGCTGTACTCATCCGGACGCAGGTTACCGCTCCTTGCACGCCCTGCCAAGTCCTTCATTCCTGATGAAATATCCGACAACGACAGCTTATCGGCGTCGCGAAGCACAGGGACGATCAACCCCTGTTCAAGAGACACCGCTACACCGATGTTCGCCTGGCTTCGTGTAATGAGCTGACCCGCTTGCGTATCGATTTCGGTGCGTATTTGCGGAAACTTCATTACCGCTTTCGCGCACGCCATGACGATCATATCGTTGATCGTTATCCTTTGTTCGCGGTTTTTATTTATCTTATCCCTGAGCGGGAGTAAATCGTCCACATAGGCTTTCATCGTCTGAGTGACAGGAGGGATTTCCAGATGACTCTGCAGCATTCGTCTCGCAACCGTTTTGCGAATACCTGCAAGAGGCGCCTTCAAATCGGATGCAGCAGGTGAAGCAGAAACAACAGGTGAAGCTGCGGGAAGATCGCTTCTTGTCACCTTTCCGCCAAAACCGGTACCTTCTACCGTTGCCAGGTCTATTCCAAGATCAGCCGCTACACGGGCAGCCAGCGGCGTCGCTTTCACCGCTCTTTCAACATCACACGCTTTGATGACGCCGCCCGCGCCGCTCCCCGGCACTGAAGCGATATCGATATTTTTTTGTGCCGCCAATGTTTTAGCGTAAGGAGTAGCCCGTATCCTATCGCTATGTTCCGCCGGACCGGACGCCATTTGGGATTCCCCAACGCTCATCGCGACCCCGGCGGCGCTTACAGCACCTGCGGTGCCTGCGTCTCCCGCGGCGCCTGCGTCTCCCGCATCTCCCGCATCTCCCGCTGTGACCGGGACGGCAGAATCCGCAGCCTGCACGGCGGAATGCGCATCCGGGACTTTTTCATCCGGCTTTCCGATATATCCGATGATCGTGGTCACAGGTACGACCGCGCCGTCATCATAAAATTTCGCAAGCAACACACCCGCCGCGTCAGCCTCGGTCTCCATAGTGATCTTATCTGTTTCGATCTCCATTATCGCTTCGCCGGATTCAATCGGATCCCCTATCTCCTTCAGCCAGCGAACGATCGTCCCTTTCTCCATAGCCATGCCGGCTTTTGGCATAATGATCTCGGTAGCCATAGTGACGCTCATTCCTTTCACACAACTTCAAGCACAAACATCCACTTGTCATGAGCGAACGTTTTGCGTGATAAATCATCTTCTTAAGACAACGACTCCCTGACTGCAGCGATGATCCCGTCTACAGTCGGAAAACAGTTCTTCTCTAAAACCGGATTGAACGGGATCGGCGTGTATAGCGCGCCAAGGCGCTTGATCGGCGCGTCGAGATAATAGAATGCGTCACTTTCGTTTATAACGGCGGCAAGTTCCCCTCCGAAGCCGGCGTATTTCACCGCTTCATGTACAATAACACAGTGTTTTGTCTTCTTGACCGATTCGATCAACGCTTCGGTGTCAAGCGGCACAAGAGTGCGGATATCAACGACCTCGACTTCTATTCCCGCTTCGGCAAGCCTTGCGGCAGCGTCCATGCAAAGGTGGACCATTCTGCCGTAAGTGATAATGGTGCAATCAGCGCCGACTCGCTTGATATCCGCATTTCCAAACGGAATAGTGTACTCCTCTTCCGGTACATCCCCTTTGGTCCTGTACAGAAGTTTTTGTTCCAGAAATATCACAGGGTTATCGTCGCGGATAGCCGTCTTCAGCAGCCCCTTAGCGTCATACGGCGTCGACGGGACGACCACTTTCCAACCCGGAATGTGAGCGTAAATCGTTTCCAGGCTCTGTGAATGTTGCGCCGCCGCGCCTGTCCCTCCCCCTGAAGCCGTGCGCAACACCATCGGTACCTTCACTTTGCCTCCGAACATGTAGCGCATCTTAGGCGCCTGATTCAGGATGTGATCAAAGCAAACTGACATAAAATCAGAAAACATCAGCTCGACGATCGGCCTGCTGCCGGTGATAGCCGCTCCGATCGCCGCGCCGACAAAACCATTCTCGGAAATAGGGGTATCCCTGATCCGCTCGGGGCCGAATTCCTCAAGCATCCCCGCGGAAACACCAAAAGCTCCGCAATATACGCCTATGTCTTCTCCCATGAAAAACACATCGGGATCTCGGCGCATTTCTTCGGACATCGCCTCTTTTACAGCTTGCGCATAAGTTATTTCTCTGGTTGACATGACTGTTCCTCCTTATACGTAGACGTCAGTGAGGATGGCGT
>WRFF01000213.1 GCA_009778945.1 Clostridiales bacterium
AATCGCGGCGGCGCGGGATATCCTGCGCGCGGCGGATCTGCTTCCGGGCGCGGTCCAGTTGATCGCCTGCCCGACCTGCGGGCGCACAAAGACGGATCTTACGGCGGCTGCGGAACGAATCGCGGCGGCAATCGCCCCGCTCGAACAGAAACGGATACGCGCTGCGCGCGCGCCGGAGAACACGCGGCAGGATCAATCCTCGCTGACGGTCGCTGTAATGGGCTGTGCGGTCAACGGCCCGGGCGAAGCCGCCCACGCGGACGCGGGCGTCGCGTTCGGCGACGGGCGCGCGGTGCTGTTCCGCAAGGGGGAGCAGATCGGGACGGTGGATGCTGCGCACGCGGCGGAAGCCCTGCTTGAGATTGTGTACGGGCTGGGCTTGTGAAGGCGGCAAAGGCCTTGCCGAACTGTCAAATTCTACGGAGTTTGAGCAGCATTGAAATGTGAGCAGAGGAGAGGTAAACACATGGATACGAATCAAAATCAGGAAACGCTTCCGGGCGGATCGGAAAAATTAGTCAGGGCACTCGGGATGAGAGAGGGGATCACAATGACCGCCGGGATCGTTGTCGGTGTCGGCCTCTTTACCGTGGGCGCCAACGGCGTAGGCATGCTTGGCGGAATGATCATTCTTTCGTCGTTTATCGCATTTATTATATCCTTGTGGCCCGCATTGCTTTACGCCGAGATGGGGACGATGTTCCCGCTTGCGGGCGGTACTTATAACTATGCGCAAAAAGGCATTACCAGATTGGTGGCAAACATGGCGGGATGGAATTACGTAGTCGCCGTAATTGCCTCCACCGGCGGCGAATCCCTTGCGTTTGCCAATTATTTCGGCTATCTGATGAAAGCGTTCGGAATTGATTTAAACTGGGATCCCCGCATCCTGGCCGCCGCCATATCGGTTTTGTTCATCGTCGTAAATTTCCGGGGAATCAAGGTCGCGGCCCGCTGGCAAAACGCTTTCATCTTCTTTTTCTGGGCCTGCGCGCTTGTCTGGTTCGTTTATATGGCGAGTCACGTTAATTTGGCGTACTATTTCCCCGACGCCGCCGCAGGGATACCGAATTTCGGGGAATTTGTTCAGATCACAGGTTTGGTCTGGTGGTGTTTTGCGGGATTTGAACTGGTCGCCACCATCGGCGGCGAAATCAAATACCCGCAGATCAATATTCCGCGCGTTTTGATCATCTCGCCGTTTATCATCTTTGCGATCACGGCTATGTTCCAGTGGTTCCTTGTCGGCCTTGTGACGCCGACCGTTAAGAATTACCAAATGCTTCAGGTATCTTCGGCTCCCTACGCCGAAGGCCTGATGGCCGCCGGGTTCGTCGGGATCCCCATAATAATACTATGCATCGGCATAGTCGGGGGCACATTCGGGACGATCAACCCCGGCGTAGGCGGGCCGGCGCGTTATGTTTTCAGGATGGCGGAGGAAGGGGTCCTGCCGCGCCTTATGGGCAATATACATCCAAAATTTAAAACGCCGCACATTTCTGTCGTGATCATAGGCATCATCATTCTGGCGCTCGTTTCAACGAATTCTATTATATTCGTAGCGTCGCTCAGCCTGTTTTCGATCCTTTGCTGCTATATCATAGCGTTCATAGCGTATATCGGCCTCAAGATCCGTTATCGGGATATGAAACGGCCGTTCAAGGCGCCCGGAGGTGTTGTGGGCGCGGTTGTCAGCATTGTGATTTATGCCGTTTTGATTTCCCAGATCGGAACGGACGCTTTGATTACAGGCATCATCTATACGGCAGCGGTGACCGTGTTCTATCTCGTTAAAACGCGGGTATTCAAAGGCAGTGTTACGGAAGTGAACATCGATGAACTCCTTCTGGAGGAGATGCCCGATCCCCCGCCCGACGAAAAGAAAAAAATGGACAGGTCCTTCCGCCTTTGGCTGACGATTGCCGTCGCGGCCGCCGCGTTTGTGATCATCATGTATGTCGTCGCATTTTTGCATAGAGGATAACGATACGAACACTTGCTCACAGGAGTCGGATGGTATCAACGCCGGTTGGCGGGAGGAGAAAGAGTGGAAAACGAAATGGAATACCTGAAAATATGCGTGAACGGGTCGTGGCATGAATTCAAAATCGGCCGTGACATCGAGCCGCAGCACACGTTGGCGTATGTGCTCCGCGAAAAACTCGGGCTTACAGGGACAAAGATTTCCTGCGACACCGGGGAATGCGGCGCTTGCACCGTCCTTATAGACGGAAAGGCGGCCCTGTCCTGCATGACGCTCGCGCTGACGCTCGACGGCCATTCGGTCACGACGATTGAGGGCTTGGGGCTGGACGACGCGGTGGTTCGCGCGTTCGCAGACCAGTGTGAACCCGGTTACGGCACGGCGATGCAGTGCGGCTATTGTACGCCGGGGTTTGTGATGTCCGCGAAGGGGCTCCTGAATGAAAACCCGAATCCGTCCGAGGAGGAGATCATTCATGCCATTTCGGGCAACCTGTGCCGTTGCGGGACGTATCCGGCGGTGGTGCGCGCGGTGCTCCACGCTTCCGAGGATATGAGAAACGCGGGAGGACGTATTGAG
>WRFF01000214.1 GCA_009778945.1 Clostridiales bacterium
CACGATGATGCCGGCTACGCCGCAGAGCGCGCCGCAGAGCGCGTACGCCCAGAATTTGTATTTCTTTGAGTTGATGCCGGCAAGCTGGACCGCCGTCTCGTTGCTGCCTGTCGCCGTAATGAGGCGCCCGAAAGTCGTATAGTGCATGACGAAGAAGAATACGGCGATAAAGGCGAACATCACCCATATCTCATAGCGCAGGCCCAGAAAGCTGGTTGTCGAAAAACTGATGTACACCTGATTCGCCGGGATTGAAGAATCAAGCAAAAGCGTATTGGCGTTTGTGACAATAAAACAAACGCCCTGAACGGCGTACATCATCGCCAAAGTGACGATGAAGGCCGGCATATTGAGCTTTGCCACCAGGAAGCCGTTGATGGCGCCGAAACCGAAGCCGAAGCCGATCGCGATAAGCACGCTGACAAACAATCCCCATGGCTGCATCTGGAACTTCCATATCTGCAGCGCGTACACCACCATGATCGAGCTGACCGCGGTCAGTGAGCTGACCGACAAGTCGATGCCGCCCGTGACCATGACCATAAGCATCCCAAGCGCGATAAGCATGTACGTCGACTGCTGCCGCAGGATGTTTTGCATATTCTCGGGCCCCAGGAAGACCGGTGAAATAATCATCGCCACGATAAACATGACGACAAGGATCAACAACGCGTTGTATTTGAACAGAAGTTTTGAGACCCCCTTATTCCTCTGCCCTTCTTCGGCTCTTTCTGTGATTGCCGGATCCGGCGCGGTCATCATCATCATTCCTTCTCCTCTCCAAGTCCCATTGCATACTGGATCAAACTTTCTTCGGACAATTTGTCCCTGGGAACCTCGCCGACCGTTTTCCCTTCGCGGAAAACGACGGCACGGTCACACATGCCGATGATCTCCACCATTTCCGAAGAGATCATAAGAACCGCGTAATGCTGCGCTACCAATTCGTTAACGAGCTTGAAGATCTCCATCTTCGCGCCGACGTCCACGCCGCGTGTCGGCTCGTCCAAAATCAACAGGCGGCTGTCGGACGCGAGGATACGCGCGATCGCCACTTTCTGCTGATTTCCGCCGGACAGGCTGCTGACGGGATTGTCGATATTGTTTGTCTTGATGCCGACCTTCTCGCGCATATCGAGCGCAAACGCCGTTTCCGCCGCCTTCTTGAGCCATCCGAAGATTCCCGCGAATTTCCGGAGGCAGGAAAACGTGATGTTGTACTTGATCGGAAGCCGCAGCAGGACGCCCTGGTTCTTTCGGTCCTCCGGCAAAAATCCGATACCCCGGTCAAACGCGTCTTTCGCGGACTTGAGACGCACTTCCTCGCCGCGCAGCCAGACCGTCCCGCTGTCCAACGAGTCGACGCCCAGGATCGCGCGCACCGTTTCTGTGCGGCCTGCGCCCACGAGCCCGGACAGGCCGAGCACTTCCCCTTCGTGCAGTTCAAAAGAAACGTCTTTTACGGATTTTCCCGCCGCAAGATGTTCCACTTTCAGAACGACGTCGCCGATTTCCTGCTCTTTTCTTTCCGGAAAATAGGACGCGAGGTCACGCCCGATCATCATGCCGACGAGCGTGCGGGAGTCGATTTCTTTTGTATTCACGGTCGCCACGAATTCACCGTCCTTTAAGACCGTGACGCGGTCCGTGATGCGGAAGACCTCCTCAAGGCGGTGGGAGATATAAATAATCGCGACGCCTTTCGCGCGGAGATCTTCGATAAGCCCGAAGAGCTTGTCCACCTCGCGGTTCGTGAGCACCGCCGTCGGTTCGTCGAGCACGAGGATCTCCGCGTTGCGCGCCAGCGCTTTGCAGATTTCCACAACCTGCTGGTAAGCGACGCTTAAATCCTTGACCAGCATATGCGGGTTGATCTCTCCGAACCCGATCGCCTCAAGCGCTTCTTTCGCGCGGCGATGCAGCGTGTTCCAGTCCATTATGTTGTATTTTGAAGTCCCGAATTCATCGATGAAGATATTTTCCGTCACCGACATATGCGGCATCAGCGCAAATTCCTGATAGATGACCGAGATGCCGTGGTCGTTTCCATCCTTCGGGCTTTTGATGTCGACCTTTTCCCCCTTGATAAAGATCTCGCCGGCGTCAGCCTGATGCGCGCCGGACAGCACCTTGACCAGCGTAGATTTCCCGGCGCCGTTCTCGCCCATCAGCGCGTGCACTTCGCCGGGCCTGACCTCCAGATGGACATTCGTAAGCGCGTGGACGCCTTCAAAGCTTTTGTAGATCCCGCGCATCTCGACCGCGTACTCGTAATCAGCCATTTCACTCCTAATTATTATACTAATAATAATTTTCAGTTTACAGGCAATATGCCTATGCACTTATAATATAGGATAGTTTCCCTGTTTTTTTTAAGCAATTCCATATAGAGACATTATGTATCAAAACACGTCCGTTTTCAAATTTTCGTTCAAATTTTAATCAATCCGCCGCCCGATTCTTCGGAAAACAAACGCCACAGCTCCGTCGCAAACCGGTCGGTCATGCTGGCGACATGGTCTTTAACAACCTCCGCGAGACCGTCTTCGGGGATGAGCTTTGCGTA
>WRFF01000215.1 GCA_009778945.1 Clostridiales bacterium
AGTTAATCATACACAAGTATATTTTAGGCTTCCGTAAACATATTTAAGCATATTTTAGCCTACAGTATGCCTATCGCTGCTTATATATGCTAACGTATGCTTCAAGTCGGAGGCAGGACAAAGGAAGTACATTACTTTTCGTAATGGACTTCCTGCCTGCCCTACGGGGTTTGCTTATTCACTGACGCTCAACGCAGGAAATTCAAGCACGAAGGAGGCGGATCATGCCCACCAAAAAGAAAGCGATCACGGCTTATTTGACGGAGGAAGAATTTGAGAACGTAAAAACATGGGCGGAGCGATCCAGACTGACTCTCTCCACCTTCATTCGGAAGGTGAGCCAGGGGCAGCCCGTCAAAAGCCTTGCGCATCAGATGTTTCGCATGGAGTTGCGACAGCTTCGCGCCGATCTCGGACGCTTGGGCGGACTGTTCAAGCAAAGTCTGGCGGAGAATAAAGGACCGGATCATGAATTACGGCGACTTCTGCGAGAAATAGATGGCAGACAGCGGGAATTGAGAGATGTGGTGGCAAAAATCCGCTGACAGCGGTTTGTTTCCGAGTCTAGGGCGCTTCCGGTCTTGCTGGAAACGATAATTCGTCGGGCGGAAATATTTTCTTGACATAATTTGAGCGGATAGGAGATATTTATAGCCAATACCGCCGGGCAATAATGTATTGTTGTAGCTTTTAAGGTGTAGCGAATTTCACAGACGTATATGCGAACAGATTCTACTGTTAAACGTATGAATGTCCCCTCAGCGGGAAAAGCGAAATTCCGCTTTTTCTCTTTGCTGTGGGGGCTTTTATTTTGCGGCGGCCTGCTATTTTGTTTAGCCGCCGAACTCCACGCGCAAACCACGCAAACCGCACAGAACTCTTCAGATCCAACTTCCGCCGCCGCTCGTGAGCAGGAGCGTCAGAGGCAATTCCTGGAGGAGCAGCGCAGGCGGCTCATGCCGTCGCAGCAGAAGACGCCTCCAATACCCATACCGCCCCTTTCGCAGGAAGATGTCTGGATTCCAAACGGGGAGACCCCCTGCTTTAAGATCAATAAGATCACCTTAGAGGGAGATAATTACAGGAAGTTTGAGTTTGCGTTGAGGGCGGCGAACAGCGTGTTCGCCACAGGCGAACCGGACAGTCCCATCGGGAAATGCCTGGGCACCAGGGGCGTCAATCTCATACTCAAACGCATACAGAACGCGATCATCCGCCGGGGCTATGTGACGACGCGGGTTCTCGCCGCGCCTCAGGCCCTGAAAGACGGCGTGTTACGACTGATGGTGGTGCCCGGACGCATCCATGCGATACGCTTCACGGAGGATTCCCATCCCCGCATTGTTACCTGGAATACGATTTCCGCCCGTCCCGGCGACATCCTGAACCTGCGCGAAATCGAGCAAAGTCTCGACAATCTGAAACGCCCGCCCACGGCGGACGCGGATTTTCAGATCGTTCCCGCCGGGCCTGGAGCCAAGCCCGGTGAGAGCGACATCCTGATAAGCTATAAGCAAAAATTCCCGTTGCGGCTGGACCTTTCGCTCGACAACAGCGGCGGAAAGGCCACGGGCCGCTATCTGGGAACAGCCAGCGTTTCCTACGACAATATGTTGGGGTTGAGCGACCTGTTTTATGCTTCAGGGACAATCAACCTTGCCGAGGGGTATCCTTCACCCGGCAGCACCCACAGCTTTGCGATAGGATATTCAGTGCCGTTCAGGGATTTCGCCCTCGCATATCACTGGGACTACTCCGAATATCTCCAAACGCAACGCACATCGGATCAGAAGATTGCCTACTCCGGCACACAAGAGACCATGGAGTTGCGTCTGTCCTACATGCTCTACAGAGACGCCAGCCGTAAATTTCAATTGTTCGGCGCTGTGGGCACCAAAGAGATACATAATTTTCTCGATGATACGGAAATCATGGTGCAGCATAGACGTACGGCCACCGCCACAGCGGGTTTCGACCACAGGGAATTCTTCAGCAACAAAGGATTTTTGGACGTAACGGCGCAGATAGCGCAGGGAGTGAACTGGTTCGGAGCGTTGCCCGCGCCTGGAGAGTCCAGCGGACAAGGCGTGTCGCTCCCGACAATATGGTCGGGGGCTGTTGAACTGGATTATCCTTTCAAGGTTGGTCCGGTTCCAATGCACTACCATGGGAAGATAAGCGGGCAATACGCCCACCGCCAGATTTTGACGGCCACTGATCGATTTTCCATCGGCAGCCGCTATACGGTGCGCGGCTTTACCGGCGACTACACGTTGATGGCGGATAACGGCTTTGTCTGGCGCAACGAGATTGGCGTACCTCTGTGGAAGAGCGGACAGGAATTGTACGCGGCCTTCGACTATGGCGCGGTGGATGGGCCAACGGCGCGCACACAACCCGGACGGTCCTTATCTGGCGTGGCTGTGGGGTTGCGCGGCGGGTACAAGTATTTCAACTATGATCTATTTGTTGGAGGCCCGTGGGGTGTGCCCAAGCACTTCCACGCCGATCCCCTGGTCTGCGGTTTTCGTATAGGAGTTTCATTTTAGAGGATGTCCTGATTC
>WRFF01000216.1 GCA_009778945.1 Clostridiales bacterium
AAGGGACGATCTCTGCGTTCAGTTTGAAGCCTTCGGGATTGCCCACGCCATGCATGTCGCAGTTCACCGCTCATGAAAGTTATGCGGCTTTTCCGCTCATACCCATAATAGTTATGCGGCTTTTTCCGCGTTCGCGGCTTTCTGCGCGACGACAAATTTGTAGACAAGCGCCGCAACAGCCGCGCCTGCAAGCGGAGCGACGATGAATACCCAGAGCTGGGAAAGCGCGTCGCCGCCCGCGAAAAGCGCGGGGCCGATGCTGCGCGCCGGGTTTACGGAAGTGCCCGTGAGCGGAATGCCGACGATATGCACGAAGGTCAGCGTGAGGCCGATAACGATGCCCGCGACCGCGCCCTTCGTTCCATCCGCCGTGACGCCGAGGACGACCAGCACGAAGATAAAGGTCAGGATGATCTCGACGATCAGCGCGCCACCCAGGCCGACGCCATGACCGCTTCCATAGCCGTTTGCGCCAAGCGCGCCGGTCTGGTCGCCGGGCCCGTACAGACCCGCGAGCCCTTTCAGGATCGCCGCGGCGACGATCGCGCCGATGATTTGCGCGATAACATAGCCAACGAAATCTTTCCCGCTCATGCGCTTGCTGAGCAGCATCCCGAACGAGACCGCCGGGTTGATGTGGCAGCCCGAAATATTGCCGATGACGTACGCCATCGCGACGATGGACAGCCCGAAAGCCAACGCGACCGTCAGATACCCGCCGGGCGTCCCAAGCGCAAGATGTCCGGTTTCACCGGAAAAGATCGCCGATCCGCAGCCCATAAAGACAAGCACGCCGGTACCGATGCCTTCCGCAACATATTTTTTCATAAAAACTCCTTCCCGCGGGCAGGCGCCCGCATTCACCGAATGAAGAAACGCCGATTCAATCCTCGCCGCTTCTTTATATCAGCCTGTCAGCGCTTCCGAAAAATTTATACCAAATAAACAGTGTGCGCACAGGGCAAAAATCCTGCCGCTATATGCGCTAAATTTGATTACAATAAGATTACAGGAAGGTGTGATTCAACCGGTATTTCTCATGGAAGCGCGCATTCGGCAGGCGTTTCCGCAGGGTATGTTTTTTATTCGGCTCTCTCCAAATACACTTTCGGCAGGCGCTGGCCGAAACGGCAAGCCGCCTCATAACTGATCGTGCCGGAATCCGCCGCAATCTCTTCAAGCGCGATCGTTTCCCCATCCTGCTCGCCGATAAGCGTCGCCTCGTCGTATTCCCGGACACCCGGCACATCCGTGACGTCGATCATGCACTGATCCATGCAGACGGAACCGACGATCGGCACGGACCTGCCGCGGACAAGGGCGCGCGCGCTTCCGGAGGCCGCGCGCGGCAGCCCGTCGGCATAACCGATCGGCAGCGTGCCGATCAGGCTTTCGCGTCCGGTCGTAAAGCGCCGTCCGTAGCTTACGGAAAAACCCACCGGAACCTTTCGCAGACAGACGATAGAGGCCCGGACCCGCATCGCGGGCCGGAGATCGATCTTCGCCCGCAGGGACTCCGCCGGATAAAGCCCGTAGAGCGCCAGGCCCGGACGCACGAGTTCGTATTGCGCCTGCGGGAAGTTCAGGATCGCGGCGCTGTTTGCCATCGTGCGCACCGGCGCTGTGACGCCGCGGATCCGCAACGCGGCGCAGAAAGCGTCAAACCGTTCGATCTGTTCCAGAGCGAAGCTTTGATCCTCCTCCTCGGCGGTTGCGAAATGGGAGAAAAACGCCCAGACATGAATGCCGGGCAGCGCGGCGACCTGCTGGATATCCCGCAGCACCGCTTCTTCATGAAGGAAACCGAGCCGGCCCATACCCGTCTCAAGCGCGAGAAAGATCCCAACCGGGGCGCTGAGCGGCGCGTTTTGCGCGGCGTTCTGTGAAGCTTCCGATAGAAGCCGCGCGTCTTCCGGCGTCGTCACAACAGGGGTAAGGCCAAGCGCCAGGATGTCCGCCGCGTTCGCGCGCGGCGTTGCGCCCAGCAATACAATGGGGCCGGAAATCCCCGCTTCCCGGAGCCGCGCGGCCTCTTCGATCGTCGCGACGCCGAGCGATTCCGCGCCCGCGGACAGGAGCGTCCGCGCGGCCGGGACGGCGCCGTGCCCATAGCTGTCCGCCTTCACGCAGCAGAGAAAGCCGCTCTTCGGCGCAAGCGCCCGGAGCGCCCGGAAATTATGCTCTATGGCGGCGAGGTCAATCTCCGCCCACGCCGCACGTTTCAGTTCTCCCCACATAT
Source organism: Clostridiales bacterium (assembly GCA_009778945.1). Classification (GTDB taxonomy): domain Bacteria; phylum Bacillota; class Clostridia; order Peptostreptococcales; family Anaerovoracaceae; genus WRFF01. The sequence goes on from WRFF01000216.1 coordinate 2,240, forward strand.
CTGTTTTCATGATCAGATTATAACATGCGAGCGAAGCCGAGTATGTTTCATAGCCGCTATCATTAACGGCAAAACCGAACGGTTCATGGGGAAACCACGTACTACAATTGCATTATAATATGGTTATGCGCAGTATATTGCATATCGATGTCAATTCAGCTTATCTGTCGTGGACGGCGGTCTGGCTGCTGAAAAACGGGTATCCCGAGGATATCCGGCAGTCGGCGGCGGCCATCGCAGGCGATCAGGAGATGCGGCGCGGGATCATCCTCGCGAAATCCGACCCTGCGAAACGGGCGGGCGT